>JBKOWC010000115.1:0-4096 GCA_046724215.1 Pseudomonadota bacterium
GGCTCGCCGCGCTCGACGCGCTCGCCGACGACGCCCGGCTCGCCGAGTACCAGCCCTTCTGGGCGGCGCGCGCCGGCCTGCTGGCCCGCGCCGGCGATGTCGCGGCCGCCGACCGGGCCTACCAGCAGGCGATCGGCCTCGAGCCCGATCCCGCCGTCCGCCGTTTCCTGCAGCAGCGCCGCGCGGAACTGGGCGCGGCGCCGGAATCCTGACCGACGGAATTCAGCCGTGCGGCGCGTGTTTGCCGAGGATGCGCTGCAGCGTGCGGCGGTGCATGCGCAGGCGGCGCGCCGTCGCCGAGACGTTGCGGTCGCACTGCTCGAAGACGCGCTGGATATGCTCCCAGCGCACGCGGTTGGCGGTCATCGGCTGTTCGGGCGGCGGCGGCAGCGCCGAGCCGCGTTGCAGGAGCGCCGCCTCGACGGCATCGGCATCGGCCGGCTTCGACAGATAGTCGAGGGCGCCATGCTTCACGGCCGACACGGCGGACGCGATGTTGCCGTAGCCGGTGAGTACGACGATGCGGGCGTCAGGGCGTGCCATGCGGATCGCCGGCACCACCTCCAGTCCGTTCCCGTCGCCCAGCCGCAGGTCCACGACGGCGAAGCTCGGCCGCTGGCTGCCGGCCGCCTGGATGCCGGCGGCGACGCTCTCCGCGGCGACGACCGCGAAGCCGCGGCGCCCCATCGCCTGGGCCAGCCGCTGGCAATAGGGCGCATCGTCGTCGACGATGAGCAGGCTGCGTTCGGCGGTCGCCTGGTCGGCGGCAGCGGATGCGGGGGATGGCAGCATGATGGACCTCCTGGCTGTGCGCGCCGGCACGTGACCGCTGGCCACGGGCGCCTCGAAAACAACGGCCATGGCGCTGTAACTCCGGCATTTCGCGGTCGCGTCTCTTTGTAAGCGACTGTTGCAGTCGCCCGTCCGGTTACATCGCGTTACACGAATCGGCCGCCGGCACGCCGCGAACGGCCGTTGTCGTCGCGCGCCGGCGTTTGTGCGACAATACGGCGTCCAAACGGACCAAACCCCAGGGAGGAACGGATGGCACAATACATCGTTCTCTTGAATTGGACCGAGCAGGGCATCCGCAGCGTCAAGGACTCGCCGAAACGGCTGGATGCCGGCCGCGCGACGGCGAAGAAGCACGGCGTCGAGCTCAAGGACTTCTACATGACGATGGGCGACGTCGACATGGTCCTGCATGCCGAGGCGCCGAACGACGAGGCGCTCGCCAAGTTCATTCTGGCACTCGGCGGCGCCGGCAACGTGCGGACCCGGACGCTGAAAGCCTTCTCGGAAGACGAGTATCGCAAGATCCTGGGCTCGCTGGGATAGGCAAAGATCGCTGAAGCGCTCGGCTCGACCGCGGCGCGCCGGGCGCGCGCTGGCGACCGCCCTGGCCGCCGGCCTTGTGGGCGCGATCCTGGCCGGCCGCGCGTCGGCCGCCGACTCTCTAGTGCTGGCCGATCCGGCCGCTCCGCTCGAACCGGCCTGGACGCACCGGCGCTTCGTCGGCGCCACCGACTACGCGCCGACCGTGCTCGACGGCGTGCGGGCGATCCGCGCGGTCGGCCGCCACTCCGCGTCGGGCCTCTATCGTCCGGTCGGCTATCGGGTCGCCGCGCATCCCTGGCTGACTTGGCGCTGGCGCGTCGACAAGCTGCAGCCGAGCGCCGACATCCGCGTCAAGGAGCGCGAGGATTTCGCCGCCGCCGTCTTCGTGATCTTCGGCGATCCTTCCCGGTTCGATCCGGAGGCGCCGACGCTGGCCTATGTCTGGACGAGCGACCGCGTGCCGGCCGGGGCGATCCTGCGCAATCCGCATCGCCCCGGCTCGCTGCGCGACATCGTCTTGCGCAGCGGCCCGGCACAGCTCGGCCAATGGGTGCAGGAGCGCCGCAACCTGGCAGCGGATTTCCGCACTGCCTTCGGCCGCGATCCGCCGGACACGGTCGGCATCCTCGCACTCTTCACCGACAACGACCAGACCGGCGAGCCCGTCGAAGCCTACTACGGCACCATCACCGCCGAGGCCGAGTGACGCACGGGGGAAGGAAAAGAAATCCCCCTGCCCGTGCGACAGGGGGATTCAGGCGGAGGGGGCCCCGCCGAGAGGTCGGTGAAGCCTCAGTGCACGAGCGGCTCGACGCCCATTTCCCGGAGATAGGCGGTGCGAGCTGCCACGCCGGTGTGGGAGAAGTCGGTGAACACGCCGTCGACGCCGAGGCGGAAGAACTTCAGGAACTCGTTCTGCGGATCGCCCTCGTAGTCGGCCGCCAGATATTTGTGCTCGTTGCGGAAGGTGAAGACGTGGACGAAGAGGCCGGCCTTGTGCGCGTCGGCGATGAGGGTCGTCGGCGCCTGCGTGGACGCCTGCGCCGTCGATCCCGTGAAGGGCGTGCCGTCGGCGTTCTTGTCCTTCCACGGCTCGATCTTGAGCGGCACGATCATCGGCTTCCACGGCCCGATGCCGTCGGCATAGGTCTTGATCTCGGCCAGGCCCGCCGGCGTCAGCATGGCGCTGAACCAGCGGGGGTCGCCGGCCACCGTCCAGTCGAACGGACGGCTGTCGGTGATCTCGTTGTAGACCACCGTGCCGGTCTTGAAGTCGGTGTCATAGGCGTCGATCAGCTGCACGACCTTCGCCTGCAGCCCATGGCTGCGCATGTATTTGAGGCTGCCCGGCTCGAAGCTCTGCACGAAGATCGGCGCGTCCTTGTTGTTGAGCCCGTTCTTGTCGAGCAATTTGAGCAGCGCGTCTTCGAGCGGCCGGCTGCCCCGCGCGCCGCAGCCGTTGGCGATCGCCTGGGCGTTGTTCCAGGTCGGATTCTTGGTTTCCGGATAGACGTAGATCGTGCGGCCGGTCGTCTGGCTCTTGGCCTTCGCGAGGTCGACGATCTCCTGGAAGCTCAGCACCGGGAAGAGGCCGTTGAACTCGGCCGGGCGTTCCTTGGCGGCGTCGTAGGTCGTGCCGCGGACCCATTTCTTCAGTTCGCCGAGCGTGAAGTCGGTGATCGACCAGTCGTTGGTGTGGTCCTCGCCGTCGACGACCAGCGATTTCAGCACCGACTTCGGGTCGTTCGGATCGGTGAGGTCGGTGAGGTAGTCGGCGGGCCCGCTCTCGGGCGTCGTCGCCCACGCCACCTTCACGCGCACGCCGGGCACGGTACGCTTGCGTGCCGCCACGTCCGGATTGCTCGCCGCGACGTCGGCGATGTTGGTGTTGTCGCTGAGCCAGGGATTGTGGCGGGCGACCAGCACGCAGTCCTTGGTGAGATGCAGGTCTTCCTCGAAGGCGTCGGTGCCGAGCGCCGCCGCCAGGTCGTAGGCCGGCAGCGTCTCCTCCGGCAGCAGGCCCGGCAGGCCGCGATGGCCGATCACCAGCGGCGGCTTTCCGTCCAGCGTCGGCAGCGGCTTGGCATCGGCGGCCGCGGCGGGCTGCGTCCCCACTGCCGCGAGTGCGGCAAGGAGGCTGATGGCGATCGAACCGGAAACAAGACGGCGGCTGGCGACCTTCGTGTGCATGTCGTCTCCCCTGGTGAACGATATGGCGGTGATCGCTCATTCTGCGGTCCATCCATGGCACTACGATGGGCAAGTGATGACGATTGCGTGAACCTCTACGACTCCTTGTTGATTCCCCCGCGAAAGCGGGGGCCCAGGGCGAGTGACGTGCCGTGGCCCCTGGACCCCCGCTTTCGCGGGGGAATCAGTCAGTAACTCTGGCCCTAACTATAGTCACCCGCCCGGGCGGCGCGGAATCTTGACCATGGCGTCGCCCTCGAGGACGACGGTCCCGCCGACCCGGCACTGGCGGCCGAGGCGCGCCCGCTGCCGCTCCGCGACCAGCCGACGACGTCCGACGACTTGACCGTCTTCGCGTAGGTTTCGGTATGCCGACGCTGAGGTCGTCGAAATACAGAGTCTGCAGGGGTAGCCGCGTCATCGCCGGCCCCTCCCCTTCCAACGCCCGGCTCATGGTAAAGACTCGTTAACCATACCGTGCTATCGATTCGACGATAGGCTCTCGAGGTGACGCATTCACGGGGATTTCGGATGTCGGATGACCGCGCCTTCAAGGTCAGGTGGATCG
>JBKOWC010000294.1:0-10149 GCA_046724215.1 Pseudomonadota bacterium
GGTCGTCGGGTTGGTGAAGGCGTTGAGCGCCTTGGCGTGCTTGATGATGCCGCCGATGTAGTAGAGCGCCGTGTCCGAGAGGTCGGCGTAGCCGGTGCCGGCGAAGAGCGGCTTGCCGCCCTTCCAGATCGACTGGTGGCAATGCATGCCCGAGCCGTTGTCGCCCTTCACCGGCTTCGGCATGAAGGTCGCCGTCTTGCCGTAGGAATGCGCGACGTTGTGCACGACGTACTTGTAGATCTGCATGTTGTCGGCGCAGCGCACGAGGGTCGAGAACTTCAATCCCAGCTCGTGCTGGCTCGGCGCCACCTCGTGGTGGTGCTTCTCCATCTCCAGGCCCATGTTGGCCATGGTCGTCGTCATCTCCGCGCGCAGGTCGGCGGCGCCGTCGACCGGCGGGACCGGGAAGTAGCCGCCCTTGATCGGGGGACGGTGGCCGTGGTTGCCCTGTTCCATCACCTTGCCGGTGACGTACGGCCCCTCGTCGGAATCGAACTCGTAGAAGCAGCGGTTCATCGACACTTCGTAGCGCACGTCGTCGAAAACGAAGAACTCGGCCTCGGGCCCGAAAAAGGCGGTGTCGCCGATGCCGGTCTGCTTCAAGTAGGCCTCGGCCGCCTTGGCGATGGAGCGCGGGTCGCGGGCATAGGGCTGGCCGGTGAGCGGCTCATAGACGTCGCAGAAGACGACGAGCTGTGTCTGCGCCGCGAAGGGATCGAGCACGGCCGTCTTGCAGTCGGGCATCAGCGTCATGTCGGATTCGTTGATCGCCTTCCAGCCGGCGATCGACGAGCCGTCGAACATCACGCCCTCGGTGAGCAGGTCCTCGTCGACCGTCGCGATCGTATGCGCGAGGTGCTGCCACTTGCCGCGCGGATCGGTGAAACGGAAGTCGACATACTTGACGTCGTGCTCCTTGATCATCGCGAGGACTTTCTTGACTTCTTTTTCGTCGGCCATGCTGTCGGTTCCTTCTTGATCGGATTTGGATTGTAGGGGCGACCGGCAGGTCGCCCGATTTTCCGCCGCGGGCGCGCGGTCTACAGCGCGTCGGGTCCGCGCTCGCCGGTGCGGATGCGGATCGCCTCCTCGATGGTCGAGACGAAGATCTTGCCGTCGCCGATGCGCCCGGTGCGCGCCGCCTGCTGGATCGCCTCGACCGCGCGCTCGACCTGATTGTCCTCGAGCACGATCTCGATCTTCACCTTGGGCAGGAAGTCGACGACGTACTCGGCGCCGCGGTAGAGCTCGGTATGGCCCTTCTGCCGGCCGAAGCCCTTGGCTTCGGTCACGGTGATGCCCTTGATTCCGACCTCGTGCAGCGCCTCCTTCACTTCGTCGAGCTTGAAGGGCTTGATGATCGCTTCGATTTTTTTCATGACCCGTTCCATGCAAGCTGCGAGCGCCGCGCGACCCGCGATCTTGTCGCGGAGCGCGCCGACGATCGACAGGGGTGAGTGAGCAAGTCGCGTGCCAATCCGGCGACGGTGGCCTAACCCTGCGATCCCGTTAATCCAAATGCCGGCCGACTATCGGAATGCCTCTGTCTCTGCCTGATATTTAAGCAAGCTGCCAGTTGTTTGCGCATCTACAGCAGACCGATTGATCAGATGGGCTAGAGCTCCAAGCGGACGCCGAGCGTCACCGTTTGGACTTGGTCGAACTGGTTGGCGATCTCGGCCTGGTAGTTGATGTAGGGCGAGACGCCGTTCGGGAGCACGAACACCACCCCGGCGCCGATCTCCGCATAGTTCCTGTCCGGCGGATTGGTCAAGTAGTCGACCGCTCCGGCCGGCGTCGGATCGAGGACCGACTGGGCGTGGATCGCCTGCTGGCCGTTGAGAAATTCGTGGACGTACTCGGCGGTAATCTGCGGGACGATGACGCCGAAGCTGGTGCTGATGGCGTAGGTGGCCTGACCGCCGATCCGCGTCGTCAGTGAATCCTCGACCTCGTCCTCGTAGCGGAGCGCGAGGACGCCGCCTTTCTCGGAGAACGAGTTGAACTCCGTGCGCTTGTAGTAGAGGCCGGCGCGCGGCCCGATCGTGAGCGCGTCGAAGGTGAAGTCGTAGCCGCCGGCCAGGCTGCTGGTGAACTCGAATCCGTCGGTGTCGCCCTTGGAGGGCGTGATGGCCGGGCCGCCGGGGGCGAGCCGGGTGAACTGCCGATTGAGTTCATAGCTCTTGGCGGCGCCGCCGACGACGGCATCGATGAAGCTCTGATCGCTCGGGAAGTAGGAGCCGTAGAACAGCGCACCGACCGAATCGAGGCTGAAGTCGCCGCCGTCGTGGTCGAAGTTGCCCCAGGTATGTCCGTAGTCCACGGCGCCGCCGATGATCGCGGTCGTTCCGATGCGGCCGTCGAGGCCCATGGTGAGGCCGCCCTTGTTCGAATCGAAGCCGGTCTCGAAGTCGGTGTTGTCGTGATCCTTGTTCTCGTAGTTCGAGGAGACGTAGACGCTGAGGCCCTCGTAGGAGGTGCTGTCCTCGCTGGCGCCGCCGGTGTGACCGCCGCACTCGGCCCCGGCGTTGCCGTCCGGGCCGCACTGCAGTTCGTGCATGCGCTGCTCGATGATGTTTTGCGCCAGGTTGTCGTTCTGGACCCCGGCCTGGCCCCCGCTCGCCGGGCCGGCGCCGTTGCAGTCCGCGCTTCCCGACGCCGTCGTGCAGATGTGGTTGAAGAGGCCCTGCATCTCTCCCTGGAACGTGCCCGGGGGCGCGGCCTGCGCACCCTGCGCAAGGGCGAACGACAGCGCGGCCGCCGCGCCGGCCGCGCTGAGTTCCGTGATGCGGCGGATGAACGCGTCGGGTGCCAGCAGGGCGCGCGACGTCACGGTCGCGGTTGGGCGGTGATGGTGCTCGATGGTTCGTGCCATGGTTGCTGCGCCTCCCCTCGCAGCTTGACGACCGGGCGCAGAGTCCCCGGCGCCTCGAGCCGTGGAGTAGATCACTCGCGGCGCACGGGCGCAATCCGGCAGCGGATGAAGAAGTCATCGGGCGGTCCGGACCGATTTTTCCGGACCGCCCGGGTCGTGGATGCGCGGGGTTCAGAAGTCGAAGGCGTTGCTGAGGTCGTTGGCCGCCGCGTCGCGCGCGCCGAGCGGCTGCAGGTCGTAGCGCTCCTCGATCAGCTTCAGGATCGACGTCGTGTCGTACTCGGTGTGGTCGACGAAGCCCTTCTTGGCGAACGGGGAGATGACGAGCGCAGGCACCCGCGTCCCCGGGCCCCAGCCGTCGATCTTGGGCGGCGCCACATGGTCCCAGGAGCCGCCGTTCTCGTCATAGGTGATGATGACGGCGGTGCTCGCCCACAGCGGACTCTTCTCGATCTGCTGCAGCACCGTCGCCACCTTGTGGTCGCCGCTGCTGACGTTGGCATAGCCGGGATGCTCGTTCTCGGCGCCGATCGGCTTCCAGAACGTCACCGCCGGCAGGCTGCCGTCGGCGATGGCGGCCAGCATGTCGGCCTCGTCCTTCAGGTGCTGCTTCTTGGCGTCGGTGCCGTCGCCGAACTGCTTGAAATAGGCGAAGGGCTGGTGATGGAACTGGAACAGCGCGTCCGGCTTGCCGGCCAGCGCATCGTTCCAGCCGCCGGAATACCAGGCCCAGCTGACGCCCTTTTCGCTGAGGCGGTCGCCGATCGTGACGCCGTCCTGCGGCGGCAGCAGCTTCGCGGGGTCGGTGATCTTGGCTGAATGCGGCTGGAAACTGGTCTGGATCGTGTTGACGGCGTAGCCGTCGGGCGTAACGGCGCCGTCCTTGGCCAGCATGCCGCTGCCGTCGAGCTGCGCCACCATGTCGGCGGGCGCGTTGGGGTACTTCGGCGCGCAGACGCACACGAGATAGATGTGGTTGAGGAAGGAGCCGCCGAAGGCGGCGTGGAAGAAGTTGTCGGCGAGCGTGTATTTCTGCGCGTAGCCCCAGAGCTCGGTCTTGCTGGCGTCGTAGTAACCCATGACGAGGCCGCCGGCGTCGGAGAAGGCGGCGTACTTGTCCATCTTGCCGCCGTCGATCTGCTGCTGCTCCTGGTAGAAGCGGTGGACCATGTCGCCGGTCTTCTCGTCGAGCGAGACGTACTTGCCGATGTCGAAGGGCTTGTTCGGCATGTCCATGGGGAACCGCTCGTCGGCGGCCGCCGGCTTCTTGTTCGTGTCCATCACCGCCGGCAGGGACTGATAGGGCTTGCCGTCCTTGTCGACCTGCAGGGAGGTGCCATCCGCCTGGCTCAGCCCGTTGGCTCCGGGAAACAGGCCGTAGAGATTGTCGAAGCTGCGGTTCTCCATGTAGACGACGACGATGTGATCGATCTTCTTCAGGCCCTCCGGCCCGGCGGCCTGGGCGCCGGCGATGCCGAGCACGGACAGCATCGCCGTGGCCACTCCCGACATGAGACAATTCTTGACGCGGCTCCGCATGGCTTTTCTCTCCCTCGTTTGCGGGTTCACTGGAATCCGGGACGCGATGAGAGAGCCGATTAGCGCGCTTATGTTACAAATCGTCAAGCGGGGAGGGCGGTCCCGCTGCTGCGTCCCTGCGGGACCACCGACGACCGTGTGCGCCGCGGGGCGTCAGACCCGCTTCAGCGCCAGGTCGATGAAATCCGGAATGTATTTCCCGGGGCAGTCCTCGTGGCCGAGGTCGACGGGCCCCTTGATGTCGATGTTCGGCCGCGGCGAGGCCTGGATGATCTTGGCCTGGGCGCGCGGGGCCCCGGTGTCCTCCGTCGTGGTGACGCGCACGCGCAGCTGCTTGTCGGCATTGCCCGATGATTTGGCCCAGTTGACCCAGTCCTGGCCCTCGCCCGAATACATGCAGTCGAAGCACCAGGCCTCGGTCAGCAGGCTGAGGGACGCCGACTTGGATTGCAGCACGATGTTCTTCAGCGTCGCGCCGCCGCCCGAGAATCCCGCCATGATGAGCGCCGGCGGCGGCGGCGGGTTGACCGGACAGGGGCGCGTCGTCGGGCCGTTCGAAATGGCGGTGAACATCGCCGCGCTGATCAGGCGAGTCAGACCCGGGCCGTCGTCCATGCCGGTGAACTTCGACATGTGGCCGCCCCAGGGCTCGACGAAGACGACCTTCTTGTCCTTGAGCAGCGGGCGGAAGTCGCGCACCGGTTTGGCCTTGATGTAGCCCTCGACCGAGCCCTGCCCGTTGTGGCCGTGGTAGTAGACGATCATCGGGACCTGCTCGACCATCCCGACGCCGATCGGCACGAACGCCATCGCCTTGCCGACGACGCTCTTGCCGTTGATGACGTCGAACAGATGGGTCGTCCCGTTGCCGTCGGTGACGCTCTGCACCATGACACGATTCCTAGCTGCTCCCGATGTTTGTCCGCCATATCGCGCCTGTCATGCAGTGACAGCGATCACGGACGCGTCCGTCGGGACGCGGGCGCGCGGCCGGCAGAGCATCGGCGCGTCCTATGGGTTGTCGGAGCGGATCTTCTGGATGAACTCGGGAAGGAACATGCCCGGAAGGCCCTCATGCGTCGCCTTCACGGTGTCGGCGATGTCGATGTTGAGTGCGGGATGCGCCTTCTTCGCCTGCCGTATGACCTCGGCCTCGGCCCGCGGGCTGCCGGTGCCCTCCTCGGTCGAGCAGCGCACGCGCAGCTTCTTGTACTTGGTCGTCCACTTGACCCAATCGTCGCCTTCGCTGGAGTACATGCAGTCGAAGCACCAGGCCTCCGTGACCTGGCTTGCGTAGTCGGCCTTGTCGGTGATCACCACGTTCTTGAGTGCCGCGCCGCCGCCGGAGAAACCGACGAAGATGACCGGCCAGGGCTTGGGCTGCGGGTCCGGCATGCGCTGTCCCGGCCCGCGGATGGTGAGTCTGAGGGCGGCGGACATCGCCTGGTTGATCAGCTTGGACACGCCGGCGGGAGACCCCAGAAGCCCGAACTTCGAAAAAGGCCCGCCCTGCGGCTCGACGAGCACCACGTTCAGCGACTTGAGCAGCGGCCGGAAATCGCGCTCCGGCATCTCCGTGATGTAGTCGTCGATCAGGGCCGGCCCGTGATGCCCGTGATAGTAGATCACCATGGGTGCCTGCCACGCCACGGTGACCGCCTGCGGCACGAACAGCATCGTCCTGCCGATGGAGTCCCCCGGCAGGTAGATGGGCGGGTTGCCGGGTTTGACGAGGCGGATGTCGCCCACGACGTCGAAGAATTGCGTCGTCCCGTTGCCGTCGGTGATCGTCTTCGTATCCATGCGCGCGGTTCTTCCATCGAAAACGGGCGTCAGCGTGGTCGATCCCGCCGCCGCCCGCTATGACCGCCGTCACGCTCTCTCCTGTAGTTGCCTCGATACTTCGTGCAGTGCAAAGGATCCTGGACGCATCCGCTGCGGGAGAGAAACAATGTGTTCACGAAAAGTAATCGACCGCGCCCGATCGCTGCGCCGCAGCGCGACGCGGCCGGAACGGCTGCTTTGGGGCCAGATCTGCAGTCGCAAGCTCGATGGATTGAAGTTCCGGCGTCAGCATCCTGTCGGCGCGTACATTGCGGATTTCGCCTGCGTCGAACGAATGTTGGTCATTGAACTCGACCGCTGGAGCCACGAGACGACGGTGGAGCGGGATGCCAAGCGCCGATCAGACATCGAAGCTGCCGGCTTCCGCGTCATCCGCTTCTACAACGACGATGTCCTGACGAACCTCGAAGGCGTCGTCGAATTCATTCGCACCGCCCTAGCCACAAGCGCCGCCTCTCCCCCACGCAGTGGGGGAGAGAGCCTGCCCCGGACTTGATCCGGGGATGGGTGAGGGGGGTGGCCGTATCGGACGCGATTGCTCACGCAAGCCGCTCCCGCCGAGATCACAGCATCCTGGTCACCGCTGGCGGAGCGGCGCGGACCCCCTCACCCAACCTCTCCCCCTTTTGCAAGGGGGAGAGGAGCCTTACGCCACCTTCTTCTGCTGCAGCCACTTCCGGATGCGGTCGGTGGCGGCGCGGATGTTCTCGACGCTGTTGGCGTAGGAGAAGCGCAGGTAGCCTTCGCCGTACGAGCCGAAGCTGGTGCCGGCAATGACGGCGACGCCGACTTCTTCCAGCAACGCCAGCTCCAGCTTCTTGGCTGGGAACCCTGTCCTGCCGATGTTGGGGAACGCATAGAATGCGCCGCTCGGGTCGACGCAGGAAAATCCCGGCAAGTCGTTCAGCTCCTTGACGATGATCCCGCGGCGCTCGTCGAACGCCGTCATCATCTTGGCGACGGCGTCCTTCGGCCCCTTGAGGGCGGTGATGCCGGCCCACTGCGCGGCGGCGTTGACGCAGGAGTGGCAGTTGATGGCGAGCCGCGTCGCATGCTCGGCCAGGGCCGTCGGCCACACCGCGTAGCCCATGCGCCAGCCGGTCATCGCATAGGTCTTGCTCCAGCCGTCGAGCATGATGACGCGGTCGCGCAAGCTCTCGTACTGCAGCAGGCTCGTATGCCGGCGGCCGCCATAGAGCATCTCGCTGTAGATCTCGTCGCTGAGGATGGCGACGTCGGGGTGCTTCTCCAGCCCCTGCACCAGCTTCTCGATCTCGGCCTTGGCCGAGGTACCGCCGGTCGGGTTGGCCGGGCTGTTGAGGATGATGAGCCGCGTCTTCGGCGTGATCCGCTTCAGCACCTCGTCGGCGCTGAAGCCGAAGCCGTCCTTCTCCAGGAGCGGCAGCGGCACCGGCGTGGCGCCGCTGAACTTGATCACGGACTCGTAGATCGGGAAGCCCGGGTTCGGATAGATGATCTCGGCGCCGGCCTCGCCGAACATCAGCACGGCGAAGAACATCGTCACCTTGCCCCCGGGCACGACGACCACCTGCTCCGGGCTCACCTTGACGCCATGCCGGCCCAGCAGGTCCTCGGCCACCGCCTCGCGCAAGGGCAGGATGCCGTTGGCCGGCGTGTAGCCGTGATGCCCGTCGCGCAGCGCCTTCACGGCCGCTTCGACGATGTGGTCGGGCGTGCGGAAATCCGGCTGGCCGATGCCGAGGTTGATGATGCTGCGGCCCTGCGCCTCCAGCGCCTTGGCCCGCGCCAGCACCTCGAAGGCCGACTCCGTGCCCAGCCGCCCCATCCCCGCCGCCATCGTCACCATCGCTTGCTCCCGTGTCCGTTCCGCCGGCCGCCTGTCGCGGCGGCGCGCATCCTAGGAAGCAGCATAGCGCGCCAGTCCCTTGCGCGCGACCCGTCCCGTTCCGGGCGCGACAGCGGCATGCCGGGTTGAGCCCGCGGCCGCCGCGTCCATATCATCGGCATGGAATTGGAGAGTCCCCGTCTTCGGCTGCGCCATTGGCGCCCGGAAGATCGCGCCGTCTTCGCCGCGATCAACGACGAGCCGAGCGTGCGCCGCCATCTGGCGCGCCTCACGCGCGCGGGATCGGACGCCATGCTCGACCGGATCGAGGCGCATTTCGACCGCCACGGCTGGGGCCTCTGGGCGCTCGAGGAGCGCGCCGGCGGCGCCTTGATCGGCCTCTGCGGGCTGGAGCACATCGACTGGAAGGCGTTCTTCACGCCGGCCGTCGAGATCGGCTGGCGCCTGTCGACGCCGTGGCAGGGCAGGGGGCTGGCCCGCGAGGCGGCGGAGACCGTGCTGGCCTTCGCCTTCGATTCCCTCGAGCTGCGCCGCGTCGTCAGTGTCACCACGCCGGCGAACACGGCGTCCTGGGGGCTCATGCAGCGCCTGGGCATGCAGAGCATCGGCGAGTTCGATCATCCGAGCCTGCCGGAAGGACACCCGCTGCGCCGCCAGGTGGCCTACGAGCTCCTGGCGCCGAACCGCCGGCGCTAACGGAAGACGGTCCCGTCGGGTACCGCTCGCTCCGCCCCAATGTCAGGCCGCCTCGAGCGCGGCCAGCAGGCGGTGGCGCGCCGCCTCGACCCGCGGCCGCTCATGTCCTTCGGCAACGGTGAGGACGCGGTCGTCCGGCAGTCGCAGGAGGCACTTGAAATAGGGATCGCCGTCGCTGTCTGTGCCGGCTACCATGTCCGGCACGAAGACATCCGCCGCCGCGTAGCGACCCTCCCGCACGCGCCACGGCCAGATCTCGCGCGCCAGCACGCTGCCCGTCGCGACGCTGACGGCGATGCGCGGCCGCACGAACGCCCAGGCGGCGAAGCCGATGCCGTACAGCCAGAACAGCCCGAGCAGCGGCGGGCCGAACCTGCCGACGTCCGGGACCCCGCCGTCGCGCGCGAAGATGTAGGTGAAGCAGCCGAGCATGGCGAGCCACACGACCATGAACACCCAGACGGCGACCGCCTGGTTGTTGCGGAAGACGACGGGCGGCTCGGCGCGGTCGGCCATGGCGCTTTCCGTGATGGGCCCGCCTGTTCCGATAGCACGGCCGGGTTACCAATTCATTGGGACCGCTCGCGCGGGAGGGGATCGAGAACCGACGAAGCTTGTGCGGCGCGGAAGATGCATTCCGCAGTGTGTTCCAGACCTGTTGCCAATAGCCCATGTCCCCTGGAGGGATTCCGGTGCCCTCGGCTTTTCAAAAAGCAGCGGATGAAAAAAGGGTCAGAGAGAAAGTCGCTCGACGAGGAGGCAGCATAGCCGGGCACTGTCAGCGGGAACGCGATCGGGCAATCTTGCGGTGGCCAGAACCTTGGAGGAGCCGCTGTCGCGCCGCGAACTTCACACATGATCCGACGAAGGAGATCGCGATGGCCAGCTGCTGGCCCTGGAGGGACGCGACGCGCGCGCTCAGCCGCGAAAATCCTCGGTCGGCGGCCTGCCGTTGGGCGAGGGGCGCCGGCTCCGCGATCGACCGCGCGGTGTCGGGCGGCTTGACGCCGCTTTCCCGTGGCCGTAAATCCACGGGCCTGGATGGCGGTCGTAGCTCAATTGGTTAGAGCACCGGGTTGTGGTCCCGGGGGTTGGGGGTTCGAGTCCCCTCGATCGCCCCACCCAGCGCACCGGGCCTCCGCGGCCACTCCCCGATATGCCGAAGCGGCCGCGCACGCGCTTTGCTTTCGGCCGGCGAGTTGCGCGATACTGTCCCCCTGCAGGAAGGCCGGCGCTTGCATTGCCGGCGGGGGGCAGCGTGGAGCAGGACGCCGTACTCTTCGCCAATGAAGCGTTCTATCGCGCCTTCGCCGCGCGCGATCTCGCGGCCATGGAGGATCTGTGGGCGCGGGACTGTCCGGTCGCC
>JBKOWC010000310.1:0-6056 GCA_046724215.1 Pseudomonadota bacterium
CGGCGACTAGTCATTTCGAGACGCCGGCCCGTACAATAGCGCCATGAGCCGCAAGCCTGCCGGACCGTTGCGCCGGGGTTGGACGACCGGGGCCTGCGCCGCCGCAGCCGCCAAGGCCGCCTATGCCGCCCTGCTGACCGGCGAGTTCCCCGATCCCGTGGAGATCACGCTGCCGAAGGGCGAGCGACCCGGCTTTGCCCTCGCGCGCACGGAGCTGCGAACGGGGGTCGCCGCGGCCGGCATCATCAAGGACGCAGGCGACGACCCCGACGTGACCCACGGGGCGCTGGTCTTGGCCGAGGTTCGCCTGGCCGCCGCCGGCAGCGGCATCGCCTTCCGCGCCGGCGAGGGAGTCGGCACGGTCACCAAGCCGGGGCTGCCGCTGGCCGTGGGCGAACCGGCGATCAATCCGGTGCCGCGGCGCCTGATGACGGAGGCGATCCGCGAGCTGGCGACGGCCCATGGGGCATCCGGCGACGTCGAGATCACGATCGCCGTGCCGGGCGGCGGCGAGATGGCCCGCCACACCTGGAATGCCCGGCTTGGCATCGTCGGCGGCCTGTCCATCCTCGGCACGACCGGCGTCGTGCATCCCTATTCCTGCTCGGCCTGGATCGCCTCGATCCACCGCGGCATCGACGTGGCGCGCGCCAGCCATCTCGACCACGTCGCCGCCTGCACCGGCTCGACCTCGGAGGCGGGCATCCGGCGGCTCTACGATCTCCCGGACATCGCCCTCATCGACATGGGCGACTTCGCCGGCGGCACGCTCAAGTATCTGCGCCGCCATCCGGTGCCGCGCCTCACCATCGCCGGAGGCTTCGCCAAGATCAGCAAGCTCGCCGCCGGGTTCACCGACCTGCATTCGGGGCGCAGCCAGGTCGACAACGAGACGCTCGCCCAGGCGCTGGCCGGGCTCGACGCCACGGCGGAAACGATCGCGGCGGCGCGGCGCGCCAACTCCGCCAACGAGGTCCTGGGCGTCGCACTCGACGCCGGCCTGCCGCTCGCCGACGCCATCGCCCGGCAGGCGCGCGCGGCCGCGGCGGCCCTGGCCGAGGATCGCATCGCCGTCGAAGTGGCGGTCTTCGATCGCGCGGGCCAGCTTGTCGGGCGGGCGCCGTTTTCCCATCTTTAAAGCGGAGGCAACCTATACTAAGCCCCTATTTTGGAATTCAAACCTAAGGCGACTATGGTGAACGGCGCGCCGGAACGGCGCATCCTCGTCCTGGGCGGCACGACCGAAGCGATGCAACTGGCGAAGGCGCTGCAGCGGCGCCCGCGCCTGCACGTCACCACGTCGCTCGCCGGACGGACGCGCGAGCCCGCGGCGGTGCCCGGCGGCGCGCGCTCCGGCGGCTTCGGCGGCATCGAGGGGCTGATCCGCTATCTCCGCGAGGAGCATATCGACGTCATCATCGACGCGACGCACCCCTACGCGGAGCAGATCAGCCGCCATGCCGTCGTCGCCAGCCGGTCGACCGGCGTGCCGCTCTTGCGGGTCGAGCGGCCGCCCTGGCCGCGCCAGCCCGGCGACCGCTGGGCCCTCGTCGATACCCTGACCGAGGCCGGGCGCGTGGCGCAGGACTACGGGCGCCGGGCCTTTCTCACCGTCGGCGCCAAGGAGGTGCAGGCCTTCGCCAACCTCGAGCGCATGTGGTTCCTCGTGCGCCTGATCGAGACCCCGGCGGAGAAACTGCCGCTGCTGCACTACGAGATCGTCACCGGCCGCGGCCCGTTCAGCGCCGAGGACGAACTGCGGCTCCTGAAGCAGCACCGGATCGACATGGTGATCGCCAAGAACAGCGGCGGCGACGCGACCTACGGCAAGATCGCCGCGGCGCGCTCGCTCGGCCTGCCCGTGATCCTGGTGCGCCGGCCGGTGCCGCCGTTCGACCTTCCGGGGAGCGCCACGTTTTCTGCCGTCGAAGAGGTCATCGCCTGGCTCGACAGCCACTAGTTTCCCAGAGTTTCCACCGGTCTCCACCCGAACACCGTGACATAGAAAGGCTTGCAACCGGGCGCGCGATGCCCTCTCCTCCAGCGAGGATCCGGCGCCGGCCGCGGCAGGGCCTGGGAATGCGGTCCGACACATGAGGACGAGGGCATGCGCATGAAACCACCCGTCTTCATCGTCAGCACCGGGCGCTGCGGCTCGACCATGATGTCGGACGTCGTGCGGCTGCATCCCCGGCTGTTGAGCCTGTCCGAATTCTTCGTCTCGCTGTCCAACCGCTCCTTCGCCCGGCGGAGCGCCGACGGCGAGCAGTTCTGGGACATCCTGAGCCGGCTCTCGCCGACAGTGAGCCGCATGTTCGCCAGCGGCTCGCGGGTCGACCGGCTCCTCTATCGCTTCGGGCCGGAGGCGCGGTTCCGCCCGGACAACGTCCCGCCGATCCTCTGCATCACGCTCCCCTACCTGACGGACGACTACGAGGCGCTGTATGCGGAGCTCGAGCCGGCGATCCGCACGCGCGGCGTCGCCTCGATGGCCGAACAATACCGCTTCCTGTTCGACTGGCTGTGCCGGCGGCTCGATCGCGGCCTCGCCATCGAGCGGTCCGGCGCGTCGCTGATGTTCGTCTCCGTGCTCGGCGACATGTTTCCGGACGCCCGCTTCGTGCATATCTTCCGCGACGGCCGCGACACCGCGCTCTCGATGCAGCACCACGACTATTTCCGGCTCATCGCGCGCTTTTCCCGGTTCGTCCGCCGGCTCGGCATCAATCCCTATCGGCGGCCCTTCGTCTACGGGTCCAACGCGCTCTACGGACCGATCGAAAACGTGACGTTCAAGTTCGTGCGATTGGAGGGCTGGCTGCAGCAGACGATCTCGCCGGAGCAGCTGGCCGGCTTCTGGAGCGACATGGTGACAGCCGGCACCAGCTACCTGCAGTCGCTGCCGCCGGGCCGCGTCATGGGCCTGCGCTATGAAGACATCCTGCGCCAGCCGCGCGTGGAGCTGACCCGCTTCATGGAATTCCTCGGACCGGAATTCGCCGACGAGCAATGGCTCGAGCAGGCGAGCAAGATCCCTTTCCCGCCGCCCTCCAGCTGGCAGCATTTGCCGGCGGCGCAGCGCGAAACCCTCACCGCGGCCTGCCGGCCGGGCCTCGCTCTGCTGGGCTACGCGTAAGGCGCGCCAGAAGGTCAGCGCGCGCCGACCGGCAGCGTCGCTGTAGCGCCCTGCCCCTTCAACCGATCCTCGAGCGCCGCGAGCTTGGCGGCGATGGCCCTTCCCTCGAAGATCTGCGGCTCCGACGGCGTGATTCCGTCGCGCTCCTCCCACGCCGCGATCCGTTGCTTGGCGGCGGCGAAGGCCGACGTGAACGAGAACTCGTGGCGCAGCGCCTGATTGATGAAAGCGTCACCGAAAAAGGTGAATTGCCGATCGTTGCCGCAGCCGAACGAGGTTCGGTCCGCCCGCGCAGCGGTGAGAACCAGCGTATTGTCGTTCCGAAGCATGTCGATGAAGCTGCCCGAGTAGCAGGCTGACACGACGATCACACGCCACTTGATACCCGACCGATCGAGTTCGCTCCTGAGTTCCTCCGCTGTGAGGTCCTTCAACCCCAACGGAGGAAATTCGACCGACAGCATGCCCGGCGATCCGTGCGAAGTGAGAAACAAGAACAGAACGTCTTCGTCCCGATCCATGAGCGTTCCCACTTGCTGCAGCACAGCGTCAAGGTTGTGCGCGCTGGCCAGAGGTGCGTTCGTTATCGTCTCCCGATTGTTCATCAGGGTCACGGAGCGATCGCGCGTGTCAAACCGCGTGTCGAACAGTTCCTTCGCCGTGCGCACCTCGTTGAGGAAGACGTTTTGCAGTGCGTAGGGCGCAAAGCCGATGAAGTAGAGATCGGTCACACCGGGTCGCTGTGGCGCGAGCCCTTGCGTTGCCCGAGCCAGAAGCTTCGCTTGTGCATAGTAGGTCTGCTCGACATCGATTTGGCCGAAGGCGAGGGAGTCGCCGTCGTCGGTCGTGTCCTGATCCGCCGTATCCCAATACACCTCCTTCGGCATGACCAGCAGCGGGCCCATTGCGCAAACCGCGAAGATGCCGACAAGCAACAGTGAGCGTGGCCAGCGCACAACGTATTCGAGGCGCACCGCGCGCAGGGCTATCAGCAGCGTCCAGACTGGGGGCACGACCAAGGAGATGTATGAAATCGCCAGGTATGTGGAGAGGGATCCATGTATCGCCCGGTTGCTTGCAACCGCAAGGACGGCCTCGACTGCAGTAACGACTGGAATCGCAGCCATGATGTATAGGACGAGCGCCGTCGCGCTGTACGTCAGACCCTGTATCCGGGCGATGAGAAAGGCGCCGAATAGGATGCAAACCAGCATGCCTGCGTTGTAGCTGAATCCATAAGCATTGAACGCGCGCTCGGGATCGGTCGCAAAGAAGTCTCCGACAACGTGGAGGACGAACCAGATGGCGACCAGGAGGACGAGCTGTTCGGCGCTGACCCGAAACGCGCCGCGGTCGACCGGCCGCAGCAGCGCCAATCGCAGTCCCGCCCTGAGATTGCTAAGGAGAAAGCGAAGCGGCTGCATGACGATCCCTAACGGCGCCGGTGAATGGCCACGGCTTCAAGCCGCAGGACAGACCTCGCCCAATCTGTAATTCAGATTTCGTTGAAAACACGTGAATCCGATGCGGCCCAGATATCGATCCGGCGCCGTCAGCCGACGTCTGCGTGTCGCTTGGGTCGCAGGATGTGCCGGTGGCCGGCGTCGTAGAGGCGGCTGTCGGTGAAGTCGCGATTCTCGAAGACGCGGCCGACGAGGATGAGGGCGGTGCGCGTGACCTTGGCGGCGCGGACGGCGGCGGCGATGGTGGCGAGCGTGCCGCGGATCATCTGCTGATCGGGCCAGCCGACGCGCACAGCCACGACGGCCGGACAGTCGGCGCCGTAGAGCGGCGACAGCTCGGCGACGACGCGGCGGATGTTCCGGACCGAGAGATGGATCGCGAGAGTCGCGCCGGCGGCGCCCAACGTCCGGAGATCCTCGCGGTTCGGCATCGGCGACGCTTTGCCCTCGGTGCGCGTCAGGATGATGGTCTGGCTCACCTCCGGCAGCGTCAGCTCCGTCTTGAGCGCGGCCGCTGCAGCCGCATAGGCCGGCACGCCGGGCGTCACGTCGTAGGGAATGCCGAGCGCATCGAGGCGGCGCATCTGCTCGGCGATGGCGCCGTAGAGGGAAGGGTCGCCGGAATGCACGCGGGCGACGTCCTGCTTCGCCGCATGCGCCGTTTCGATATGCGCGACGATCTCGTCGAGCGTCAGCAGCGCGGTGTCGACGACTTTGGCGCCCTTCGGCGCCTGCGCGACGACGGCGCGCGGCACCAGCGAGCCGGCATAGAGCACGACCGGGCAGCGCGCGATGAGGTCGCGGCCGCGCACGGTGATGAGATCGGGATCGCCGGGGCCGGCGCCGATGAAGTGAACGGTCACGACGCCGCGTCCAGCTTGCGGTCGTATCCGCGCGGCGTGTAGAGCCACGCCCCGCCGTCGGGCCGCTCGACGCGCCGAGTCGCGCTGCTGCCGACGAGGACGATGGACAGCATGTCGACATCGGCGGGATCGAGCGTGCCGAGCGTGACGAGGCGCAATTGCTCGCCGTCGCGGCCGAGGTTGCGGGCGATGGCCACCGGCGCGTCGGCGGGCCGCGCCTGCAGCAGGATGTCGCGCGCCGCCGCGAGCTGTGTGCGGCGCCGCTGCGACACCGGATTGTAGAGGGCGACGACGAAATCGCCGGCGGCCGCGGCGCGCAGGCGCTGCTCGATCACCGGCCAGGGCGTCAGCAGGTCCGAGAGCGAGACGGCGCAGAAGTCGTGACCGAGCGGCGCGCCGAGGCGCGCGGCCGCCGCCTGCATCGCCGAAACGCCGGCCACGCACACGACCTCGACGCGCGCCCAGGCGGGATCACCGCTGCGTTCGATGAGCTCGAAGAAGAGGCTGCCCATGGCGTATATTCCTGCGTCGCCGGACGACACCAGGGCGACGCTTCGCCCGGCAGCCGCCAGCGCGAGGGCGGCGCGCACGCGC
>JBKOWC010000134.1:0-12904 GCA_046724215.1 Pseudomonadota bacterium
CAGCGGGATCAGCTTGCTGACATAGTAGTTGTCCATGGAATGCATGGAGGTCAGGTGCGAGCCGGTGACGCGCCCCTGCAGGCCGCAGCGCACCGTCTCCGCCGCCAGCGTCTCGACATGCCTCGACAGCGGATCGTCGGACTCGTCGCAGTGCATGTCGACCATCAGCCCGCGCTTGGCCGCGATCTCGCAGAGCGCGCGCACCGACGCGGCACCGTCGGCCATCGTGCGCTCGAAATGCGGGATGCCGCCGACCACGTCGACGCCGCGATCGAGCGCCGCCTCCAGCAGCTTCACCGCCCCAGGCGATCGGTAGTAGCCGTCCTGCGGAAAGGCGACGAGCTGCAGGTCGATATACGGCTTCACCTTGCGCTTGACCTCGAGGAGCGCGTCCACCGCGAGCAGCCGCGGGTCGCAGGTATCGACATGGCTGCGGATCGCCAGCAGCCCCCGCGCCGCGGCCCAGTCGCAGTAGCGCAACGCCCGCTCGATGATGGCGTCCGCGGTCAAAAGCGGCTTCAGCTCGCCCCACAGCTGTATGCCTTCGAGCAGCGTGCCCGAGACGTTCATCCGCGGCAGCCCGAGCGACAGCGTCGAATCCATGTGGAAATGCGCGTCGACGAAGGGCGGGCTCACCAGCCGCCCCGTCGCGTCGATCTCGCGCGCGCTCGTCGCCGCCAGCTTCGGCTCGACCGCGACGATGCGCTCGCCCTCGACGCCGATATCGATGCCGGCGCGCCCGTCCGGCAGGTTGGCATTGCGGATGATGAGGTCCATCGGCCCTCCCCGAACGTGTAGGGGCGGGTCTAAGACCCGCCCCTACCAGTCATCGCAAGACTCCGGCCCTATTTCGCCATCGCCTTCTCCCAGATGTCGTGCGTCCAGGCCCCTTCCGGCGCCTTGGTGATCACCGGGTCGGAACCGCCGGCGAGCAGGATCTTCACCGTGCGCTCATAGGCCGCCGGATCGAGATAGCCGGTGCCGTTGTCGGAATGGCCGACGAGCTTGGCGATCTCGCCCATCATGCGCTTCTGGTGCTTCTCGGTCTGGGCCCCGGTCTCGTCGTTCTTCAGCACGATCATCGCGGCGTCGTCCGGATTGGCCACGGACCAGTCCCAGCCCTGCATCGACGCCTTGACGAAGCGCGCGAGCTTGTCGGCCATCGCCGTGTCGGCCAGGTTCTTCTGCAGCGTATAGATGCCGTCCTCGAGCGTGGCCACGCCCTGGTCCTCGTACTTGAAGACGACGAGCTGGTCGGCGGGCAGGCCGCCATCGATCACCTGCCAGTACTCGTTGTAGGTCATGGTCGAGATGCAGTCGGCTTGCTTCTGCAGCAGGGGATCGACGTTGAAGCCCTGCTTCAGCACGGTGACGCCGCCGGGGCTGCCGTCGGTCTTGAGGCCGAGCGTGCTCATCCAGGAGAGGAACGGATATTCGTTGCCGGCGAACCAGACGCCGAGCGTCTTGCCCTTGAACTCCTCCGGCTTGGTGATGCCCGTCTCCTTGCGGCAGGTGAGTTCCATGCCCGACTTCTGGAACACCTGCGCGATGTTGACCAGCGGCACGCCCTTCTCGCGCGTGGCCAGCGCCGAGGGCATCCAGTCGAGCACCACGTCGGCGCCGCCGCCGGCGATCACCTGGCTCGGATTGATGTCCGGCCCGCCGGGCTTGATCGTCACGTCGAGCCCGACGGCGTCGTACATGCCCTTCTCCTTGGCCACGTAGTAGCCGGCGAACTGCGCCTGCGTCACCCACTTCAGCTGCAGCGTCAGCGGATCCGCCGCCTGCGCCCCGACCGCGCCAAGGGCGAGCGCCGCCACGACGGTGATTGCACCGAGTTTCTTGATCATATCTGGTCTCCCTGCTGCTGTTATTACCCGCTTCCTTTTCTCTGATTCCCCCGCGAAAGCGGGGGTCCAGGGGCCACTCCCGTCGCTTGCCCTGGATGCCCGCCGTCGCGGGCAAATCAAGAAGACTAAATCATCACCCCGCGCGCACCCTGCCCCTGTACGACGGATGCCAGAACGTCAGCCGCCGTTCGATCAGCGCCAAGAGCCCATAGAACATCGAACCCGCGAGCGCCGCAACGGCGATGGTCGCCCAGACGATGTCGAAGCCGTTCCGTCCCGCCAGCGTATTGATGCGGAAGCCGAGGCCGATCGTATGAGACCCGAAGAACTCCGCGACAATGGCGCCGATCAGCGCCAGCGTGGAGTTGACTTTGAGGGCGTTGAAGATGAATGGGAGGGCAGACGGCAGCCGGAGCTTGAACAGCGTCTGCCAATAGTCTGCGCCATAGGAGCGCATGAGGTCCCGGTGCATCTGATCGGCAGCACCGAGGCCGGCAATGGCGTTAATGAGCATCGGAAAGAACGTCATGACGACGACGACGGCCGCCTTCGACGGCCAGTCAAAGCCGAACCACATGACCATGATCGGCGCAATTCCTACAATTGGCACCGCGCCGGCCAGATTGCCGAGCGGCAGGAGGCCACGCTGCAGAAACGGCACGCGATCCGACAACACGGCTACGGAGAATCCAAGACCGCAACCTATAGCGAACCCCGGCAACGATGCCTTGACGAAGGTCTGCAGGAAATCAGCCCAGAGCGTGGCGGCTTGCGCATACAACTGGTCGCCGACCTGGCTTGGCGGCGGTAGCAGAATCACTGGTATCTGAAACCCGACGACGACGATCTGCCATGCGCATAGCACACACACTCCGAATAGTGCCGGCACGACGAAGAGCATAATGCGGGTCGTCTCCGCGGCGCTCGACAACGCTTCGAGGGTTTGCCAGGCCACCAGTGAAACCCCGATCGCAAACAGCCAGAATCCCAGGCCAAATCGGAGCACATTCGGCGCTGACAGGGGGGCGAAGTACGCATACCATTCGAGAAGAGTGAATAGAGCAAGAGAGCCGCAGCAAAGACTCCAGAGGGCAACAACGATACGAAGGTGTAGCGACATCCGAAAGCAAAGTCCGACTGCCGCTGCGGCTGAAAACAGCGCAAGGAAGAACGCTTCAGTCACGAAGCTCCAATAAGTCACGACGGGTTCCGAAAGCGCACCGCTCGCGTCGCCGGGAGGATAAGTCGTCGAGAAGGGCGCGAAAAGTGCGGCAACGAGCGCCACGGCAGCCGTGATCCCTAGACCTCGTCTCATGCCCGGCCGCCTCTACGACGGATGACGAGGCGTTCAACGGAACCTACGCCATAGACCATCGCTGCCCCTAGGAAAGAGGCCATGAGCAGGGCCGACCAGATCTGGATCGTCTGACCGTAGTAGGAGCCGGCAAGAAGACGCGCGCCGAGCCCCGCTGTTGCTCCGGTGGGCAGTTCACCGACGATGGCTCCCACGAGACTGATCGCGACGGAGACCTTAAGGCTCGCGAACAGAAACGGCATGGACGCCGGCCATCGCAGCTTCTGAAAAAGCTGCCTCTGGTTAGCGCTGTAGGTGTGCATCAGGTCGAGTTGAAGCAGCTCGGGCGAGCGAAGCCCCTTCACCATGCCTATCGTCACCGGAAAGAACGACAGATACGCCGAGATGCCCGCCTTCGCGAGCAGCACCGGAAACCCAATGGCGTACAATACCAGCATCATCATCGGTGCGATCGCGAGAATCGGCACCGTTTGGGAGACGATAATCCAGGGCAGCAGGCTCCGATCGAGTGTGCGGTCGTGCACGATGCCGATCGCGAGCGCGATACCCAGCAGCGTCCCGAACACGAAGCCGAGCAGCGTCGCCGAAGCCGTGATCCAGGCGTGATAGAACAGGTTGCGCTTGCTCGTGATCGGTGTTTCCGCCGTCGTCTTCCAGAACTCGCGCAGGATCTGGTCCGGCGTCGGCAGCACCGGCCGCTCCATCGACCAGGTGCCGGCGATGAAGTCCGCCGTCGTCCAGGACTGGCCCGCCTGATTCAACTGGTCGCGGACGCGCTGCGCATTGAGTCCTATCGCCGCGACGTACCACAGCACGGCGATGATCAGCAGCACCGTCGCCAGCGGCAATGTCCGACCCGACGCCAGCCGGTGCACGATATCTGTAGGGGCGGGTCTAAGACCCGCCCCTACAACCGACGTGCCGGACTCAGTCGTCATAGCTGTGCCCCTTCCGCAGGGCGACGCGCACCTTGTGGGCGATCTCGAGGAACGGCGGCGTTTCTCGCGCATCGAGCGGGCGGCCTGTCGGCAGGTCGCAGGGAATGACTTCCATGACGCGCCCCGGCCGCGGGCTCATGACGACGATGCGGCTCGACAGGAACACCGCCTCGGCGATCGAGTGGGTGACGAAGATGACCGTCTTGTTCGTCTTCTCCCAAAGCCGCAGCAGCTCGACGTTCAGCCGGTCGCGGGTGATCTCGTCGAGCGCGCCGAACGGTTCGTCCATCAGCAGCAGCTCCGGCTCGAAGCTGAGGGCGCGCGCGATCGACACGCGCTGCTGCATGCCGCCGGAGAGCTGCCAGGGAAATTTCTGCTCGAAGCCGATGAGGCCGACCATGTCGAGGTACTTCCGCGCCCGTTCGGTGCGCTCGGCGCTGTCGAGGCCCATGATCTCGAGCGGCAGCGTCACGTTGCGCACCACCGTTCGCCAGGGGTAGAGCGCCGGCGCCTGGAAGACATAGCCATAGGCGCGGTTCTGCCGCGCCTGTTCCGGCGACACGCCGTTCACGCTGATCTCGCCGCGGGTCGGCCGCTCGAGATCGGCGATCACCCGCAACAGCGTGGTCTTGCCGCAGCCCGACGGCCCGATGAACGAGATGAACTCGCCGCGCCGTACCGCCAGATCGATGTCCTGCAGCGCCGTCACGGGCGTGTCCGCCGTCTGGAACACCAGCGACAGCTTGCGGATGTCGATGACGGACTCAGGAGATACGGCCGGCACGGTATCTCCTCCGGCCCGCACGAGCGCCACGGTCATCGTCGAACAATTGCAGGGGCAGCGATGAGATGGGCGAAGCCCTTCCCATTCGTGATTCCCCCGCGAAAGCGGGGGTCCAGGACCACCGCACCATCGCTCGCCCTGGACCCCCGCTTTCGCGGGGGAATCAGATTGAGTTTCAGGCCCGAGAACACCGCCCTACACCGCGTTCGCCCGCTCGATGATGGCGCGCAGCAGCACGTCGCAGCCGGCGGCGAGTTCGTCCGGCTTGGCGTCCTCGATCTCGTTGTGGCTGATGCCGTCCTTGCAGGGCACGAAGATCATGGAGGTCGGCGTCACCCGCGACATGTAGACGGAGTCGTGGCCGGCGCCGCTGACGATGCGTCGGTTGGAGAAGCCGAGTTCCTCCGTCGCCTTCTGCACGGCGGCGACGCAATCGTCATTGAACTTCACCGGCGGCGAGTACCAGATCTCCTTCAAGTCGATGTCGAGCTTGCGGCGCAGGCAGATCTCCCGGCATTCCTTGATCAGCGTCACCCCCATTTTCGACAGCGTCGCGGCGTCGGGATGGCGGAAGTCGACGGTGAAGAAGACCTTGCCGGGGATCACGTTCCGCGAGTTCGGGGTTACCTGCATCATCCCCACGGTGGCGCAGGCATTCGGCTGGTTCTCCATGCCGATGCGGTTCACGGCCAGTACCATCTCGCTGACGCCGACCAGCGCATCCTTGCGCCGCGGCATCGGCGTCGGCCCGGCATGGGCATCCTGTCCCGTGACCGTCACCTCGTACCAGCGGATGCCCTGCACGCCCTCGACGACGCCGATGGTCTTGTTCTCGGCCTCGAGGATCGGACCCTGCTCGATATGCGCCTCGAAGAACGCCGCCACCTCGCGACCGCCGCATTCGCGCTCACCGGCATAACCGATGCGCTTCAGCTCCTCGCCGATGGTCTTGCCGTCGACGTCCTTGCGTGACAGGCCGTATTCGAGGTCGAACTCGCCGGCGTAGACACCCGAGGCGATCATGGCCGGCGCGAAGCGCGAGCCTTCCTCGTTGGTCCAGACGATCACCTCGATCGGCCGGTTGGTCTCGTAGTTGAAGTCGTTGAGGGTGCGGATGACCTCCAGTCCGGCCATCACGCCGTAGTTGCCGTCGAACTTGCCGCCGCTCGGCTGCGTGTCGATATGGCTGCCGGTCATGACCGGCGCCAGCGAGTCATCCTTGCCCGGCCGGCGCGCGAAGATGTTGCCCATCTTGTCGACGCCGATCGTACAGCCGGCGTCCTTGCACCATCTGACGAACAGGTCGCGCGCCTGCTTGTCGAGATCGGTCAGCGCCAGCCGCCGCACGCCGCCCTTCTCCGTGGCGCCGATCTTCGCCAACTCCATCAGGCTGTCCCACAGCCGGTCGCTGTTGATGCGGATGTTCGTGGTCATCTGTTCTCCGTGTCGTTTGTAGGGGCGCGCTGCGCGCGCCCGCGGGCGGGCGCAGCCCGCCCCTACAGGTTTATTCCGCCGCCTTCCGCATCGGATTGTTCGGATGCTGCGTCCAGTTCACGTATGGTTTCCCCGTCTCGACGCGCACCATGGTGATGCACTCGGGCACCGGGCAGACATGCATGCACAGGTTACAGCCGACGCACTCCGCGTCAATCACCTCGTAGCGCCGCTTGCCGTTGTCCCTCAGTTTGGCGATGGCCTGGTGCGAGGTGTCCTCGCAGGCGATGTGACAGAGCCCGCAGGTGATGCACTTCTCCGGGTCGATCCGGGCGACCGTCTTGTAGTTGATGTTGAGGTACTGCCAGTCCGTCACGTTCGGCACGGCCTTGCCGCGGAAGTCGTCGAGCGTGCGATAGCCCTTCGCGTCCATCCAGTTCGAGAGCCCGTCGATCATGTCGTCGACGATCTTGAAGCCGTAGTGCATCGCGGCGGTGCAGACCTGCACCGTCCCGGCGCCGAGCGCCATGAACTCCGCCGCATCGCGCCAGGTGGCGATGCCGCCGATCGCCGAGATCGGCAAACCCTTCGTCTGCGCGTCGCGTGCGATCTCCGCCACCATGGCGAGCGCGATCGGCTTCACCGCCGGCCCGCAATAGCCGCCGTGGGTGCCCTTGCCGTCGACCGTCGGCTCCGGCGCCATTTCGTCGAGATTGACGGCGGTGATGGAATTGATCGTGTTGATCAGCGACACGCCGTCGGCGCCTCCCTTCCTGGCGGCGCGCGCCGGATGCAGGATGTTCGTGATGTTCGGCGTCAGCTTCACCAGCACGGGCATGCGCGTATTCGCCTTGCACCAGCGCGCCACCATCTCGACGTACTCCGGCACCTGCCCGACGGCCGAGCCCATGCCGCGCTCGCTCATGCCGTGCGGACAGCCGAAGTTCAACTCGACCGCGTCTGCGTTGGTATCCTCGACCTTCTTGAGGATCTTCTGCCAAGGCAGCTCCTCGCAGGGCACCATCAGCGACACGACCAGTGCGCGGTCCGGCCAGTCGCGCTTCACCTGCTTCACCTCGCGCAGGTTCACGTCGAGCGGCCGGTCGGTGATCAGCTCGATGTTGTTGAAGCCGATCATCTTGTCGTCGCCGTAGTGCAACGCGCCGTAGCGCGAGGCCGTGTTCACGATCGGCGGGTCCTCCCCCAGGGTCTTCCAGACGACGCCGCCCCAGCCTGCCTTGAACGCGCGCACCACGTTGTACTCCTTGTCCGTCGGCGGCGCCGAGGCCAGCCAGAACGGATTGGGCGACTTGATGCCGACGAAGTTCGTGCGCAGGTCAGCCATGATTGCCTCCGTCTTGTAGGGGCGACCGGCGGTCGCCCATGGGCGTGCGCCGCGCGCCCCTACGCACGCAAGTACCGGTCGATCGCGTGCGCGGCGACCTTGCCGTCCTGCACCGCCTGCACGGTCAGATCCTGGCCGCCGGCGACGCAATCGCCGCCGGCGTAGACGCCGGGCAGCGAGGTCTGCCGCTCGGCGTTCACCGCGATGCGGCCGGCCTTCAGCTCGAGCGGCTGCTGTTCCCCGTTGACGAGCGGGTCCGGCAGGAACGTCTGCCCGATGGCCTTGAACAGCATGTCGGCCGCGAGCGTGAACCGCTCGCCCGTGCCGACCAGCTTGCCGCCGTCGATCCGGGTGTATTCGAACTCCATCGCCCGCACATGCCCGCCTTCGCCCAGCACCCGCGTCGGTCGCGCCCAGTGCTTGATCTTGACACCGTTCGTCTGCGCGAATTCCTGCTCGTGCGCCGTGGCGCTCATCTGCTCCGCCCCGCGGCGGTAGACGATGGTCACGTCCTCGGCGCCCAGCCGCTTCGTCTGCACGGCAATATCGATGGCCGTGTTGCCGCCGCCGATGACGACGATCCTGCGGCCGACCGGCAGCGTCGCCTTGTCCTTCGCCTGCCGCAGCCGCGCGATATAGGCGACCGCGTCTTCGACGCCCGCCATATCCTCGCCCTCGGCCTGCAGCGCGTTGACGCCGGCGAGGCCGAGGCCGAGGAACACCGCGTGATAGTCCTTGCGCAGCTGGGTCAGCGTCACGTCGCGGCCGAGCGCGGCGCCCGGCCAGGCCTGGATGCCGCCCAGCCCCATGATAAAATCCACCTCGGCCTGCGCGAAGTCGTTGGCCACCTTGTAGGCGGCGACGCCGTATTCGTTGAGGCCGCCGAGCTTGTCGCGCGCCTCGAAGACGCTGACGGCGTGGCCCAGCATCGCCAGCCGGTGCGCGCAGGCGAGGCCCGCCGGACCGCCGCCCACGACCGCCACCCGCTTGCCACTCGCCGCCGCCCGCGCAAACGGCTGCGTCTTGCTGGCGAACAGATGGTCGGTCGCATAGCGCTGCAGCGCCCCGATATCGACCGGTTTCTCCTCCGAGAGGTTGCGCACGCAGGCCCGCTCGCACAGCACCTCGGTCGGGCAGACGCGCGCGCAGGCGCCGCCGAAGATGTTCTGCTCTAGGATGGTGACGGCGGCGCCCTTCAGGTTGCCGGTCGCGATCTTGCGGATGAAGCCGGGGATGTCGATGCCGGTGGGGCAGGCCTCGATGCAGGGCGCGTCGTGGCAGAAGAGGCAGCGACTGGATTCGATGAGCGCCCGCTTGGCGTCGAGCGGCGGCTCGACGTCGCCCAAATTCGCCGCGCAGGCGGCGGCGCTCAGGCGTCCGGCCGCAATGTCCGGTGCATCTGCCATCGCTTACGCCTCTCCTTGGCCCGACAGACCGCGGGCTTGTTTTCTGGTTGCATGAATCCTAGAACTCATCGGACCGGCCGGTCAAATCCGAAGTTTGACCAAACGGTCAACTTTGCGCGCCTGGGGGAGCATGCCGCGACAGCAAAGCAAGCCTGCGCCGGCGCCGGCGGCGAACGCCCGGCCGCCCGGCGCCAAGCGCCTGGCCAACGAGGCGCGCATCCTCAAGGCGGCGGAGGAGGTGTTCGCGACGGCCGGCTTCTCCGGCGCCCGCACGGCGGCGATCGCGCGCCGCGCCGGCGTGCCGAAGGCGAACCTGCACTACTATTTCGGCACCAAGGTGGCGCTCTACCGCCGCGTGCTCGAGAACATCCTCGAGGTCTGGCTCGGCATGGGCGATTCGATCCGCCCCGGCGCCGACCCGGCGCAGGCGCTCGCCGCCTACATCGCCGCCAAGGTCGAGCATTCGCGCCGGCGCCCCTTCGCCTCGAAGGTGTTCGCCAACGAGATGCTGCACGGCGCCCCGCAGGTGAAGGGCTACCTGCGCCACGAGCTCAAGCGCTGGGTCGACGCCAAGGCCACGGTCATCGACGACTGGATCGCCCAAGGGCGGATGGCGCCGGTCGACACCCGCCACCTCTTCTTCGTCCTCTGGGCGATGACGCAGACTTACGCCGACTTCGACGTGCAGGTCGCCGCCGTCCTCGGCCGCCGGCGCATCGCGCCCGCCGACTACCAGGCCGCCGCCGCCCTCATCACCCAGCTGGTCCTGCGCGGCGCCGGCTTGTGCCACAGAGGCACGGAGGAGACATAAATAGGGCCATAGATCATACGGAATCGCGTAGGGGCGCGCTGCGCGCGCCTGCATTGCCGCCGGGCGGAGACACGGGCGGGCGCAGCCCGCCCCTACAAACGCCTAATGTTCTCCGTGATTCCTCTGCGTCTCTGTGCCTCTGTGGTTCAACTTCCTTCGACGTGTTACGCTGCCCGGCATCCGGAATCGAGGGGATCCTTCCATGCGCATGAAGACGCTGCTCGCCGCCGCCCTCGTCGCCGCTGCGCTGGCGCCGCGGCCTGCCCTGGCGGTCGACCTGGCACTGGTGCTGCTCACCGACGTCTCCGGCAGCATGAGCGATGACGACTACGCCATGGTCAAGGCCGGCTACCGCGCAGCGTTTTCTGATCCCGAGGTCATGGCCGCCGTGCGCGCCAACGGCGACGGCATCGCCGTCACTTACGTCGAGTTCTCCGGCGAGGGCGAGACCAAGGTCGTCAAGGGCTGGGACGTGCTCACGGACGAGGCCTCCACCCGCGCCTTCGGCGAGGCGGTCGCCGCCGCCCCACGCTCCTTCGCCGGCAACACCGCGCTCGCCGCCAGCCTGCGCGAGGCGACGCGCCTGCTCGAGGCCGGCGACTTCGGAAGCGCCCGCCGCATCATCGACATCGCCAGCGACCACCCGACCGACGGCGGCCGCTCGGCGCCGGTGCGCGACGCCGCCGTCGCCGCCGGCATCACCATCAACGCGCTCCCCATCGTCGACGGCCGCATCGTCGGTACCTATGACGGCCACATGACCTATTCGGCCTGGCAGCCGGGGCAGGGCGGCATCATGGCCTTCTACCGCCGCGACGTCATCGGCGGCGCCGGCAGCTTCGCGCTCGCGGCGCACGACTATAGCGCTTTCGGCGAGGCCCTGAAGCGCAAGCTGCTGCTGGAGATCGCCGGTCGCCGCGAGCACCGCCACGTTCCGCTGCAGCTCGCCGCCGAATGAGCCCGGCCCTGCTCTTCCGCCTGACCTGGGGGCTGTGGGCCCTGTCCTGGCTGGCCGCCGCGCTGTGGAGCGCGCCCACCGTGAAGCGCCCCGCCCGCAGCACCAGCTTGCTCTACCGCGTCGTCATCGTCCTCGGCGTCATTCTGCTGCTGAGCCGCACCTCGGAATGGCTGCACGCGCCGCGGCTGTGGCATGTCGGCTATGACGGCGCGCTCGTGCTGGGCGCCCTCACCGTCCCCTGCTTCCTCTTCGTGTGGTGGGCGCGCCTGCATCTGGGCAAGCTCTGGTCCGGCAGCGTCACGCGCAAGGAGGGCCATCATGTCGTCGACACCGGCCCCTACGCCCTCGTCCGCCATCCCATCTATACGGGCCTGCTCGCAGCGACCCTGGTGACGGCGATCGCCGAGGCCACCGTTCCCGCGCTTCTCGCCTTCGCGGTGATCGCCCTCGGCTTCTGGCTCAAGGCCCGCCTCGAGGAGGATTTCCTGCGCCGCGAGCTCGGCGACGCCTACGACACCTACCGCCGCCGGGTGCCCATGCTCGTCCCCTTCGGCCCGAAGGCCGTCTGACTCCCGTCTGTGCCAAGCGCCTTGCAATCGGGCGGCCGAAAGCCTACCTTCTCGCGGTCAAACTGCCACGGGCCAGCTCGCTCTCCTGCTTTTCCAAGTCGGAACCAAGTGACCTTCCCCTGAAAAGTTCGATCCGGGGCGCGATCGTCGCGTCACGGCACACCGCTTGGTTTGGAGAAAACATGCAAACCGGTACTGTCAAATGGTTCAACGCTGCCAAAGGCTTCGGCTTCATCATGCCGGCCGATGGCTCGAAGGACGTCTTCGTCCACATCTCTGCCGTCGAGCGTTCAGATCTCGGTACCCTCAAGGAGGGCCAGAAGATCAGCTTCGATCTCGAGCGCGGCCAGCAGGGCAAGGTTTCCGCGGTCAACCTGAAGTCCGCGTGAGCTGACTGAACAGGCAGGGGCGGCACCGCCATCGGTGCCGCCCCTGTTTCTTTTTGAGAAATCCGGGCTCACGCCAAGGACTCGGCCGATCAGCCCGGCATCCCCCGCGGGGTGTCTCCCTGCACGGTCGAGCGGTACATCGTGCGCGCCATGCCGTCCGGGCAGCCGGTGGCGAGATGCAGGGTCGAGCGGTTGTCCCAGAACACGAGGTCGTGCGGCTGCCAGCGGTGGCGGTAGGTGAAGCCGCCCTCGACCGAATGCTTGAACAGCATCTTGAGCAGGGCGTCGCCCTCCGCCGCCGGCAGGCCGATGATGCGCGTCGTGAACCCCTCGTTGACGAAGAGCGCCGGCAAGCCGTTGCCGGGATGCACGCGCACCATCGGGTGCACCACCGGCGGCACGCGCGCGGCTTGCGCCGCGTCGAGCTGCGGCCGGTAGGGGTCCTTCGCCGCCTGCGCGGCGTTGCGGTGCTGGTAGCTGTGCTCGGCCTGGAGCCCGGCGATGCGGGCCTTCACCGCCGACGGCAGCGCCGCATAGGCCGCGTGCATGTTGACGAAGAGCGTGTCGCCGCCCTCGGCCGGCAACCGCTGCGCATGCAGCAGCGAGCCCAGGCTCGGCTGCGCCATGTACGAGAGGTCCGAGTGCCAGTACTTGCCGGCGTCGACCAGCCCGATCGGCTCGCCGTTGCGGAACTCGTTGGAGACGACGAGCAGCTCCGGATGCCCCGGCAGCAGGAATTTGCGCTGCACGTGGATCTCGAGCGGCCCGAACCGCCGGCTGAAGGCGATCTGCGCTTCCGGCGTCAGCCGCGCCTGGTCGCGGAACACCAGCAGGTGGCTGCGGTTGAGCGCCGCCTCCACCGCCGCGAAGTCGGCATCGCTCACGGGATCGGCGAGATCGAGCCCGCGGATCTCCGCCCCGATGATGTCCGACAGCGGCGCGATGCTGAGCATCCCGCCATGATGCGCGCCCTCACGGCCGCGTCAACCATCCCGCGACCACGAAAATTCTTGTAGGGGCGACCGGCAGGTCGCCCGGCCATCCCTCGCGCGGTGACGCGGGCGACCAGCCGGTCGCCCCTACACCACGGCGCGCCGCCCCGACC
>JBKOWC010000229.1:0-10780 GCA_046724215.1 Pseudomonadota bacterium
GACGAACGACGGTTCGGAGGGCGGCGGGAGCGCGCCGTCATTGCTCACAACCGGTGCCGGCCGCGGGCCGGACAGCGACGGCGCAGACACGGCGGACGCGCTCGAGCAGACCCTGAGCCGCGAAGTCAGCCTGCGCGAGCACCTGCTCGAGCAGATCGCGGTGGATCTGAGCGACCCGACGGACCGCATCATCGGATACGCCCTGGTCGAGCAGCTCGACGAGGCCGGGTACCTGAGCGGCGAGCTGAGTCAAGTGGCGAGCCGTCTGGGCTGCCCGCTTGCCCGCGTCCAAGCTACGCTCGCACGGCTCCAGCAATTCGATCCGCCCGGAGTCTTCGCGCGCGATCTCGCCGAATGCCTGGCCCTTCAGCTCAAGGATCGGGACCGCCTCGATCCGGCGATGCAGGCGCTTCTGTCGCATCTCGACCTGCTGGCCCGCGGCGAGCGCGATCGGCTCCTGCGCCTCTGCCAGGTCGACGGCGAGGACTTGGCCGACATGATCGCCGAGATCAAGGCCCTGAACCCGAAGCCGGCGGAGCCGTTCACGTCGACGCCGGTGCCGCCGGTGATACCGGACATTTTGATGCGGCGCGCCGCCGACGGCGGCTGGATCATCGAGCTGAATCCCGACGCGCTGCCGCGCGTGCTCGTCAATGAGAGCTATATAGCGAAGGTGCGCCGGACGGCCACCGACAGGGCGGCGCGCGACTATATCGCCGACCGGATCAACGCCGCCAACTGGCTGGTCCGCTCGCTGCAGCAGCGCGCCACGACAATCCTCAAGGTGGCGACCGAGATCGTGCGCCAGCAGGAAGCGTTCTTTCGCCACGGCGTCCACCAGTTGCGGCCGCTGACCCGGCGCGAGGTCGCCGATGCCATCAGCATGCACGAAAGCACCGTCAGTCGCGTTACGACGAACAAGTACATGGCAACGCCGCGCGGGTTGTTCGAGCTGCGCTATTTCTTCGGCAGCGCGCTTGCCGACGCGGAGGGCGGGCTCGGACACTCCGCCGAGGCGGTGCGCATGCGCATTAAGACATTGATCGATACGGAGGACGGCGGCGCCGTATTGTCCGATGACCGGCTGGCCGAGCTGCTCCGCCAGGAGGGCATCGAGATCGCCCGGCGGACTATTGCTAAATATAGGGAATCATTGCGGATACCGTCATCGGCACGGCGCCGGCGCGCGAAGGCATTGCGGTTGCGTTGAGGCGGCTTAGATGTAACGATGTGATGTGGAGGGCGTTGCGGCCGACCTTGACTCGCGGCAGTGCCCTACCTATTTTCCCGCGCCTTGTGCGGCAGGGGTTCGGTCTTTGGTGCCACAGATTTTGCCGCCCGTGCGGCCGCCCTCGGAACCAGCGAGCCAATGCAACTGAACGTAAAAGGGAAGCACCTCGACATTGGCGACGCCCTGAGGGCGCATGTCGAGGAAAGCCTGCAGGGCGTCTTCGGCAAGTACTTCGGCAACCCGATCGATGCCAACGTCGTATTGTCGCGCGAGGCGCACCTCTATCGGGCCCAGATCAGCGTGCGCATCGGGCGCGGGATCAGCATGCAGAGCCAGGCCGACGCCGAGGCACCCTATGCGGCATACGACGTCGCCGCCGACAACCTCGCCAAGCGGCTCAGGCGCCACAAGCGTCGGCTGCGCGATCACCACCGCACCGAGGCGCCGACGGAACCGGCGGCGCAATACATCCTTGCCGGCGACACGGCGGAGGGAGACGCGCCGCTCGAAGACAGCAATGGCGCACCGGTCATCATCGCCGAAATGTCGACGGACATTCCCACGCTGTCCGTCGGGGAGGCGGTGATGCGGCTCGACCTCTCGAGCAGCGTCGCCCTGATGTTCCGCAACCGCGCACACGGCGAACTCAACATGGTCTATCGACGGCCGGACGGGACCATCGGATGGGTCGACCCGCGCGGTAATGCGTCCGCCTGATTGCCAGCATCCACGCATACGAGGACAGGGATGGAGATCGAGGATCTTATCACGCCGCAGAGCGTGATCGCCCGCCTGCGGGCGACAAGCAAGAAACAGGTGTTGCAGGAGCTGGCCAAGCGCGCCGCCGAAGCAGCCGGACTACAGGAGCGGGCGATCTTCGACGTCCTGCTCGAGCGCGAACGCCTCGGCACCACCGGGGTCGGCGACGGTATCGCGATCCCGCATGGCAAGCTCCCGGAACTGCGGCGGCTGCACGGCCTGTTCGCACGGCTCGAAACGCCCGTCGACTTTGACGCCGTCGACGACCAGCCGGTCGACCTTATCTTTCTCCTGTTGGCTCCGGAGACGGCGGGCGCCGATCATCTGAAGGCGCTGGCCCGCGTCTCCCGCCTTCTGCGCGACCGCTCGGTCTGTGAGAAACTGCGTGGCGCCGACAAGGCCGACGCCCTCTACGCCCTCCTGACGGAATCACGCACCAGTCACGCCGCTTGAGGCGGCGTCCCTCCGCGTTCAGTGGACGGTGACGAGGTCGAGCCCGTTCTCGCGCAGCGTCGCGAACGCATGCTCGAGCGTCGGCACGGTGCCGATCTGCTTGCCGTCGGCGGCGAAGATCGCAACAGCCTGGGCGCCATCAACGACGGTCGGCCGGACATAGGCGACGCCCTGCACGCCGAGCCCGGCAAAATCGGACGGGGACATCTGCCGCAGTCGTTCGATTGTGGTCATGACGCCCTCCTCGTTACCGCGCCGACGACGGGCCGACGCTGCCGACCGCATCCGGTGTCCGGATCGCAATCGTCCGCACCTGGTCGATCGTCGTCGGCCGCTGCACGTCGATGGCCAACATGCCGTTGCCGAGGCTGGCCGTGACGACCTCGAGACCCTCGGCCAGCACGAACGCGCGACGGAACTGCCGCGCGGCAATGCCGCGATGCAGATAGACCCGTTCCGGCTGCTCGGGCTGCCGGCCGCGAACGACGAGCTGGTTGTTCTCGACCTGCACGCTGAGATCCTCCGGCGCAAAGCCGGCCACCGCCAGAGTAATGCGGAAGCCGTTCTCGCCGATTTGCTCGATGTTGAAAGGCGGATAGCCGTCGCCGGGTTGCTTGGCGATATGCTCAAGCAAACGGTCGACCTGTTCGAAGCCCAGGAGCAAGGGATTGCTGGAGAGAGACAAGCGGGACATCGATTGGCCCCTCCTTATGAGCGAGCAGCATTCCCATCGCCCGAAAGCGCCATGACGCCCTTCAAGCGGACGGCCCATTCGGCGCCGTCCCGCGGTATGTAGGCACGGCGGCCGGGGGATCAAGGGAACAGGCCCGTCCAGGGACTTCGGACCACGCCGGTTTTCGCGTGGATTTTATCGGCTTTTAACCATTTTCCGTTAACCTGCGGGCTCGATCTGCGCAAACCGCGACCAGCCGCCGGGGGAAACCGATCACCATGATCCAGGCCGCGTATCTACACGGCTCCTACGACCCTGTCCTCGTGACCCTGTCGGTGGCCATCGCCGTCTTGGCTTCGTTCACCGCCCTCGACCTCGCCGGGCGCATGAACGCCGCGGGCAACCGGGGCCGCACGTTCTGGCTCGTTGCCGCCGCCACCGCGCTCGGCGGCGGCATCTGGTCGATGCATTTCGTCGCCATGCTCGCCTTCGACCTCGGTCCGATGGCGATCACCTACGATGCCGGGTCGACGATCGCCTCGCTCGCCGCCGCCATCCTCGTCGTCGGCATCGGTCTCTACATCGTCAATCGCTGGCCGCGGCGATGGGGCGCATTGATCGCCGCCGGCACCTTCACCGGCCTCGGCGTCGCCATCATGCACTACACCGGCATGGCGGCGATGCAGATGCATGCGGATATGCACTACGATCCGCTGATCGTCGGCATTTCCGTCGCCATCGCCGTCGTCGCCGCGACGGTCGCGCTGTTCCTCGCCACCTATCTCACCGCCACCTGGCATCGCGTCGCGAGCGCCTTCGTCATGGGCGCCGCCGTCGCCACCATGCACTACACCGGCATGGCGGCCGTGCAGTTCACCGCGGCCGAAGGTGCGATGGCGACGGCGGCGGCGATTCCGCCCCAGCTTCTGGCCGTATTGATCGCCGGCGCCACTGTCGTCGTCCTGGCGCTCGGCCTCGTCGCCACGCTGATCGACCGGCGGCTCGCCTACCAGGCGCAGCGGGACGAGGCGGCGAGGCAGAACGAAGTGTCGAAATTCCGCGCCCTGGTCACCAATATACCGGGCGCCTGCTATCGCTGCGCGAACGACGCCGCCTACACGATGGAGTTCATCAGCGACGCCGTCGCGAACATCTCCGGCTACCCGGCCAGCGACTTCATCAACAATAGCGTCCGCACCTACGCCAGCCTGTTTCATCCGGACGACAGCGCCCATATCGACAAGATCGTCGGCGATGCCGTCGCGCGGCGCGAGCCGTTCACGATCGAATACCGCGTGCAGCATCGAGACGGCACCTACCGATGGGTCCACGAAAAGGGACAGGGCATCTTCGACGACGAAGGCAAGCTGCTGCATCTCGATGGCGTCATCTTCGACATCAGCGATCGCCGTAAGATGGAGGAGGAGCTGCGGCAAACCCTTGCCGACCTCCACAACGCGACGGACCGCCTGGCGGTGCAGGAGCGCTTCGCGACCATCGGCCAGGTGGCGGCGACCGTCAGCCATGAGCTGCGCAATCCGCTCGGCGCCATCAGGAATTCGATGGGCGTCGTGCGGCAGGTCGTCGGCAAGGAACGGCCGGCCGTCGAACGCGCGCTCGAGCGCGCCGACCGCAACGTCGACCGTTGCGCCAAGATCATCTACGACCTCCTGGCATTCACGCAGAAGCGCGAGATGAAGCGCGAGCCGATCGCCATCGATGCCGGCGTCGCCGAAGTCCTCGACAAGATCCCGCCCACCGAGGGCATCGCCCTGGAGCGGGATTTCCGCTGCCGGGACGAGATCGCCGTCGACCGCGAGGCACTGTGGCAGATCGTGCAGAAGCTCGTGGAGAATGCGGTGCAGGCGCTGCAGGATCCGGCGTGGCATCGGCCGGCCGGGCACGAGCGCCGCATCGTCGTCCGCACCGAGGCGGCCGGCCCGCTCGTCCGCCTTTCGATCGCCGACAACGGGCCGGGAATACCGGCGGACGTCCTGTCGAAGGTGTTCGAGCCGCTGTTCACCACGAAGAGCTTCGGCATCGGCCTGGGCCTGCCGACGGTGCGCCAGATCGTCGAGCAGCATGGCGGCACGATCGACGTCGAGAGCGCGGTCGGCGACGGTACTGCCTTCATCATCTGGCTGCCTCGCCAGGCCGCGAGCGACCGTGTGCCGACGGCCGCCGTCGCCTGATCGGCGGCCCTACCTCACCACGCCCAGCTTGCGGCCGACCTGCGCGAAGGCCGCGACAGCGCGATCCAGATGGGTGCGCTCGTGCGCGGCCGAGACCTGCACGCGGATGCGGGCCTCGCCCTTGGGCACGACGGGATAGGAAAAGCCGATCACGTAGACGCCGAGGGTCAGCAGCTCGGCCGACATCTTCTGTGCAAGCGCGGCGTCGCCGAGCATCACCGGCACGATCGGGTGGATGCCCGGCTTGATGGTGAGGCCGGCAACGGAAATCTGTTCGCGGAAGTAGCCGGCGTTGCCCATCAGCTTCCGGCGCAGGTCGGGCGTGCGGGTCAAGAGGTCGAAGACCTTGATGCCGGCGGCGGCGACCGAGGGCGTGATCGAGTTCGAGAAGAGGTAGGGCCGCGAGCGCTGGCGCAGGAGATCGACGACGGGCTGCTTCGCGGTGGTGAAGCCGCCGGTACCGCCACCGAGCGCCTTGCCGAGGGTCGAGGTGAAGATGTCGATCTCTCCCTGCACGCCGTGGTGCTCGGCCGAGCCGCGGCCGGTGGGGCCGACGAAGCCGGTGGCGTGGGAGTCGTCGACCATGACGGTGGCGTCGTGCTCGCGCGCGAGCTGCACGATCCTGTCGAGCGGCGCGATGTCGCCGTCCATGCTGAAGACGCCATCGGTGGCGATGAGGCGGGTGCGCGCATCCTTGGCGGCGACGAGCTGGGCGCGCAGGTCGTCCATGTCGGCATGGCGGTAGCGCAGGCGCTGAGCCTTGCAGAGGCGGATGCCGTCGATGATGGAGGCGTGGTTCAGGGAGTCGCTGATGACGGCGTCCTGCTCGTCGAGCAGGGTCTCGAAGAGGCCGCCGTTGGCGTCGAAGCAGGAGGAATAGAGGATCGTGTCGTCGGTGCCGAAGAAGCGGGCGATGGCGGTCTCGAGTTCGCGGTGCAGGTCCTGGGTGCCGCAGATGAAGCGCACGGAGGCGAGGCCGAAGCCGTGGTCGTCGAGGGCCTGCTTCGCGGCAGCGACGATTTCCGGATGGTTGGCGAGGCCGAGGTAGTTGTTGGCGCAGAAGTTGAGGACGTCCTGGCCGGTGGCGAGGTGGATGTCCGGCCCTTGCGGTCCGGCGATGATGCGCTCGTCCTTGTAGAGGGCGTCGCGGCGGATCTGCGCGAGCTGGTCGGCGAGGCGTTGCTGCAGGGTCATGGCCGCCCTACCCGTTCGCCCAGTCCATGACGACCTTGCCGCATTGGCCGGAGGCCATGAGTTCGAAGCCCTTGGCGAAATCGGCCATCGGCAGCTGGTGGGTGAGGACGGGGCGGAGGTCGAGGCCGCCGAGCACGAGCTGGGTCATCTTGTACCAGGTCTCGAACATCTCGCGGCCGTAGATGCCCTTGATGTGCAGGCCCTTGAAGATGACCTGGTCCCAGTCGATGCGGGTGTCGCCGGGGAGGATGCCGAGCAGGGCGACGCGGCCGCCGTGATACATGTGGTGCAGCATGTCGTTGAAGGCCTGCGGATTGCCGGACATCTCGAGGCCGATGTCGAAGCCCTCGTGGATGTCCTGCTTGCGCATGGCGTCGGTGAGGGTCTCGCGCTTGACGTTGACGATGTGGCTGGCGCCCATCTTGAGGGCGAGGTCGAGGCGGTAGTCGTTGACGTCGGAAACGACGACGTGGCGGGCGCCGAGCCTTCGGCAGATGCCGGCGGCCATGATGCCGATCGGGCCGGCGCCAGTGATGAGCACATCCTCGCCGACCATCTCGTAGGAGAGCGCGCAGTGGACGGCGTTGCCGAGCGGATCGAAGAAGGCGGCGAACTCCGACGGGATCTGCGGCGGGATCAGCCAGAGGTTGGCGGCGGGAACGGCGACGTAGTCGGCAAAGGCGCCGTTGCGGTTGACGCCGATGCCGCGCGTCTGGTTGCAGAGGTGGCGGCGGCCGGCGCGGCAGTTGCGGCACTGGCCGCAGGTGAGGTGGCCTTCGGCCGAGACGCGGTCGCCGACCTGGTAGTTGTCGACGCCGGGACCGAGCTCGGTGATGCGTCCCACGAACTCGTGGCCGATGACGAGGCCGGGCTTGATGGTGCGCTGGGACCAGTCGTCCCATTTGTAGATGTGGAGGTCGGTGCCGCAGATCGCCGCCTTCTCGACGCGGATGAGGACCTCGTTGGTGCCGACGGTGGGCATCGGCACCTCCTCCATCCAGATGCCCGGTTCGGGCTTGCGCTTCACCAGCGCCTTCATGGTCGTCATCGTCATGCTCCCGGTCAGCGGTTCGTGGCGGCGGGCGACCTTACTACAGCCCGGCGGGCGAAAAAGCGACGATGAACCCCATGCCCAGCGGAGACGAGGGCTGAACCGCAGAGACGCAGAGGCGCGAAGACGCCGGATCGGGCGACGGCAGTCTTTCTTGTAGGGGCCGGTTTCAAACCGGCCCGCGTGGGAACGGATGCGGTGGTCGCCTGCGAAAATGAACGATCAACCCCATGCCCAGCGGAGAACCCAGGACCGGCGCCTCCCGGCAACTTCGAGCCCGGTCGATCGAGGGCGGGTTTGAAACCCGCCCCTACGGCTCTTGATTTTGGACGATGGACCCCATGCCCAGCGGCGGCGCGGGCTGAACCGCAGAGACGCAGAGGCGCGAAGACGCCGGATCGGGCGACGGCAGTCTTTCTTGTAGGGGCCGGTTTCAAACCGGCCCGCGCGGGAACGGATGCGGAGGTCGCCTGCGAAAATGAACGATCAACCCCATGCCCAGCGGAGAACCCAGGACGGGCGCCTCCCGGCAACTTCGAGCCCGGTCGATCGAGGGCGGGTTTGAAACCCGCCCCTACAGCTCTTGTTTTCGGACGATGGACCCCATGCCCAGCGGAAATGGCATCGGTGTTGGAAGCTACGAACAGGGTCATGGCAGACTTTCTCGACGCAGGGATATGTTCTCTGTTTGTTCCAATATCGGACAAGCAGGCCGAAACGTCAAGCAGCCCTTGATGGTCTCGGGCGACCTGGCAGCGCACGGCTTGCCAAGGCTCGCGTGATTGCCGAGGCTCCGGGCGAGCCCCGTGCGAACAAGACCGGCAGGAGGCGGCTCGTGGCCGACGCAAAGATCCCGCGACCTTCGACCGCCTTTACGACTGTCGATTTCGACAAATCCGGCAAGCAGGTCGGCTTCCTCATGATTCCGCACTCGCCGGACGACGACGCCTGGGGCGTCACGCGGGTGCCGCTCGCGGTGATCCGCCATGGCACGGGGCCAACCGTGATCCTCGAAGGCGGCAACCATGGCGACGAGTACGAAGGTCCGATCGTCATCGCCGAGCTGATCCATTCGCTCGATCCGGCAGAGATTCAGGGTTGCCTCATCCTGATGCCGGCGAACAACGTCCACGCCGTGACGGCGGGACAGCGCACCTCGCCGGTCGACGGGCTGAACTTCAATCGCGCCTTCCCCGGCGACCCGCACGGCTCGATCACGCAGCAGATCGCCGCCTTCATGACCGACCATGTCTTTCCGCGCGCCGATGCCTTCCTCGACCTGCATTCCGGCGGCTCGTCGCTCAACCTGCTGCCGAGCGCCATCGTCGAGCCGGCGGCGGACGCCGCCCTGCGCCGCCGCAACATCGCCGCCGCGCAGGCGTTCGCCGCGCCGCTCACGGTGGTGATCGCCAACCTCGGCGATCCCCGCACCGCGACGGCGGCGGCCTGCCGCGCCGGCCTCGTCACGGTGGGGACCGAGATGGGCGGCGGGGGGACCGTCTCGATCGATGCGCTCACGCTCTGCCGCCGCGGCGTGCGCAACGTGCTGGCGCATCTCGGCGTGCTTCCGGCAGACAAGGCGTCGCCGCGCCGGGGTGACGGCCGGCTTCTCGAGCTGCCGGGCGCCGCGGCCTACGTCTTTGCCACGGCGGATGGCGTCTTCGAGCCGTTCCATGCCAACGGGCAGGCCGTCAGCGCCGGCGCCCCGGCTGGCCGCATCCATTTCCCCTGGGATCCGGCCCGCGCGCCGGAGACGCTCCACTATCAGGCCGATGGAATCCTCTACGGTCGCCGCCAGTCAGGCCGCGTGCGCCCGGGCAATTGCTGCCTTGTGGTGGCAGCCCCCTGCGGTAGAACTCTGGAGTGAGCGAAGCTTCCGCTTTGCGACGTCCGACAGGCGCAAGCAGCCGAGGGATGGCCCGCGCGGCGCCTCCGTCGGGACGCACGGAAAACCTCATCTGACCCCAAAAATCCTGACCCCAAAAATCCGTACCGACGGGCAGTTTCTGATGCAGCGACCCTGAAGGCCAAAGCGCATACGCGGAGGTATCCTGTCGAATCGGTAGTACCAGTGCTGAGGCCTCCCTCAAGAGGATCTTGCAACTGAGAGACCTGACGCCGCATATCGTGTGGCTCGGGAGACGCTGATGACCCTCGGTTGGATCTACGCCTTGCGCGACCGCGGCTATGAGGTCGGCACCAAGATCGGTCGCGACAAGAACCATCCAGACCGGTTCCGGCGCGCGCAATGCTACACGCCGCGAGGCATTGATCTTGAGGCTGTATGGCGCGTGGAGCGCAAGTTCGACAGCCTCGCACAAGCCGAAGTGGTGGCACGACGTGGCTTGCCCTTGATCTCCGGCTCCAACAGCGGTGCCGAATGGTGCGCTGTGACGGCTACTGAAGCGATCGGGCGCGTCTCAGCGAATCTCGGGATCGAACCTGAGGCATGTGGCGGCAACCCGCGGATCACGACGACCTACGACGACTTCCGCGACCCCAAGCAACTTGGGCGCGAGACACACAGGCAGATCCTCTGGATCTACCGCGAGAACGGCACCGGAATGCTGAAGGTGCAGCGGACCTGTTCGTGGGCGGTGCCGCAGGAGCCGGTAAAGACCTACAGCCTGCTCGGCTTCCGGCCCGTCGCCTGCTTCGGACTCTTCGGTGATCTCGACATGCGAGAGGGCAACCGCCGCATTCACGAGCTGTGGGTCGAGATCGTCAGTCGGTATGGCTATGGCGTCGACCATCTTCAGGTTGGCTGGCTTCAGCCTCGGGCCGACGTCGAGGAGCTGCGCCGTCTGACTGTCGGCCGCGGGCTCGTGGAATTGACGGACTGGCGGCACTGTCCTGCTGGCGTGCGGAGCGGCTACTAGAGAGTCCCTGAGTGGCCTATGAGGGGTGGGCTGCTACCCCTGGTAGCTGAGAAATTTGTATATTTACTGTGGAGTCTCCTATGAGCTTCTAGGGCACGTGTCGGAAAGGGGGCGTCGTGGAAGACAAAACAGTTACAGCCGTTGAGATGGCTAAGGAAGCGGGCATACCCGACCGCGCCGAGCCGCCGCCTGCCGTCTTCCGCAACAACCAGGCGGTCGCCGTCCGGGTGTTCATGCTCCTGTGGCTCGGCGGGCTCGGCTGCTTCACCAATTTCTTTTTTCTTTGAGCGCCAGCACACCGCCCCGGAGACCAAAGTGTACAGCGAGCTGATTCTCGGAGGATTGTGG
>JBKOWC010000330.1:0-5247 GCA_046724215.1 Pseudomonadota bacterium
GAAGCTCAACAGCCCCAACGACGTCGTGGTCAAGTCGGACGGCAGCATCTGGTTCACCGATCCGACCTACGGCATCGATTCCGACTACGAGGGCAACAAGTCGGAGATCGAGCAGGCCGGCAGCTTCGTCTACCGCATCGACGCGAAGGGCGGCGAGCCGCACGTCGTCGCCGACGATTTCGTCAAACCCAACGGCCTCGCCTTCTCGCCCGACGAGAGCATCCTCTACATCGCCGACACCGGCCGCACGCACCAGGAGAACGGCCCGGCGCATATCCGCGGCTTCGCGGTCGGCGACGGCGGCAAGCTCACGGCGCGCGGGGTGTTCGCCGACTGCACGGCCGGCCTGTTCGACGGCTTCCGCGTCGACACGGCCGGCCGCATCTGGACGAGTGCGGCCGATGGCGTGCATTGCTACGACCCCGACGGCACCCTGATCGGGAAGGTGCTGGTCCCGGAGGTCGTGGCCAACGTCTGCTTCGGCGGGCCGCGGCGGAACTACCTCTATATCTGCGGCACGACCTCGCTCTACGGCGTGCGCCTCCCGGTGAACGGGGTGAAGACGTATTGAGGGAATCTTATAGGACGTCTGACAAGCCCCGTCCGTTTTGGGGACGGACTTCAGGCCCATAGGCGCTACCTACGATCCGTTATGCCAAACTCCCATTGATTCCCCCGCGAATGCGGGGGTCCAGGGCCAACGCACCGTCACTTGTTTTCTGGACCCCCCGCTTTAGCGGGGGTTCACTGGGAAGAAGAGAGAAGTTCCAGGTCAGCGCGACCTCAAACGATGGTCTACTGCCTCTATATCCTTGCCAGTAAGCGCAACGGGACGCTCTACATCGGCGTCACGAACGACCTTGCGCGACGCGTCAGCGAGCACAGGCAAGGTGCCGTTCCGGGATTCACAAAGCGATATGGAGTCCATCTGCTGGTCTACTATGAGACCTTCGACGATGTGCGCGATGCGCTCGTGCGCGAACTGGCGATGAAGAAATGGCGCCGGGCCTGGAAGATACGACTCATCGAATCCGCCAATCCTCAATGGCGGGATCTCTACGAGACGCTCAATCAATGATCGACCCGCAGTGCATCCGCCTCGGCATCGGCCGCAGCGCCTATTCGAAAGCGGCCAGGTGCCGGCGCACGTCACTTGCCCTGCGCGCCCGCTTTCGCGGGGGAATCAAGAAGAAAGCAACGTCGCAAGTTTGGCTATGGGCCCCTCTTACTCCAGCATGGTGATCAGCTCACGGTCGTCATCGCCGAGCAGGTAGAAGGCGATGAAGGTGAGCGGGTCGCGGTCGGACGCGTTGTCGAAGTGGAGGATGCGGGCGCCGGCGGGCTCGTGGAAGGCGTCGCCCTCCTTCAGGGTCCGCGGCGGTTCGCCTTCGATCTGGAAGAGCACGGTTCCGCGCGCGATGTAGCCCACGACCGGGCAGACATGCAGATGCAACCCGGTCTGCTGGCTCGGGACGAAATCGATCTGCTTGATCTCGACGCGGTCGACCTGCCGGCCGCCTTCCATGTCGGCGGTGAGCAGGGCCTTGCGGACGATCGCCGGCGCCGCCGCCATGGCGGCCGTCAATAGACCGCCGGCACGTACATCTCCTTCGGGATCGGCGCGCGGATGTAGTCGGGGTTGTGGACGCGGGCGGGCAGCACGATCGGCGCATGCTCCACCTCGTCATAGGGAATCTGGCTCAGCAGGTGGAGGATGCAGTTGAGGCGCGCCCGCTTCTTGTCGACGGCCTCGACCAGCCACCAGGGCGCCTCCGGGATGTGCGTGCGCTCGAGCATGGCCTCCTTGGCCTTGGTGTACTGCTCCCAGCGGCGGCGCGATTCGAGGTCCATGGGCGAGAGCTTCCACTGCTTGATCGGATCGTGGATGCGCATCTGGAAGCGCAGATGCTGCTCGTCGTCGGTGATCGAGAACCAGTACTTGATGAGGGTGATGCCGGAGCGGACCAGCATCTTCTCGAACTCCGGGACGGTGCGGAAGAATTCCTCAACGTCGGCGTCGCTGCAGAAACCCATGACGCGCTCGACGCCGGCGCGGTTGTACCAGCTGCGGTCGAAGAGGACGATCTCGCCGGCGGCCGGCAGGTGCGCCACGTAGCGCTGGAAATACCACTGCGTGCGTTCGCGCTCGTTCGGCGCCGGCAGCGCCACGACGCGGCAGACGCGCGGATTGAGCCGCTGGGTGATGCGCTTGATGACGCCGCCCTTGCCGGCGGCGTCGCGCCCTTCGAAGATGACGACGACCTTGAGCCGCTTGTTGAGCACCCAGTCCTGCAGCTTCACCAGCTCCCGCTGCAGGCGGAACAGCTCCTTGAAATAGAGATGGCGATCGACGGTATCGGGCTCGGGATGCTCGGACAGGCCCTCCAGCAGCCCGGCCAGGCGTTCGTCGTCGATCTCCAGCTCCAGCTCCTCGTCGAAGCTGTCGGCGACCTCGGCGTCGATGCGCGCCGCCAAGCCGTTGCCCTTCGTGGCGTCGTTGCTCATGGCTGACCCCTTCCGCTGCTACCGCGGAAGATAGGCGCCTTCTATGTCGCTTCAATGACAACGGCCGCCCCGTGCATGCAGGGGAGCATCGTCATCGCATTGATTCTTGCAATCGCTTGCCTTTATGTTCTCGCGCGTTTCCCGGATGAGCTGCGGGCCATGGGAAGGGAAGAACCCGAGGTGACAGACCAGGCGGTCCGGCGCGACTACAGCCTCGTCGGCCGCGACGCCAAGCTGGCCGTGGAGAGGGGACTGGCGACGGCGGAATGGTACCGCTCGCCGATGCCGCGCCAGCGACTGAAGGAACTGATGCAGCGGCGCGACGGGCCGGCGATCCGCGACACGCTGATCTGGATCGGCTCGTTCATCGTCACCGGCAGTCTGGCGTTCCACTTCTGGGGGAGCTGGTGGGCAGTGCCGTGCTTCGCGGCCTACGGTGTGCTGTACGGCTCCTCGACCGACTCGCGCTGGCACGAATGCGGGCACGGCACGGCCTTCCGCACTCGCTGGATGAACGATGTCATCTACAACATCGCCTGCTTCATGATCCTGCGCGAGCCGACGCTCTGGCGCTGGAGCCATGCGCGGCATCACACGGACACCCTCATCGTCGGGCGCGATCCCGAGATCGCGGCGCAGCGGCCGCCGGACATCGCGGGCCTCCTGCTCAACCTCTTCGCCCTCAGGAGCGGCGCTGTCGCCTTCCGCAAGCTGCTGCTGCATACGACCGGCCGGCTCGACGCCGGGGAGGCGACGTTAATTCCGGAGCTGGAGCGCGCCAAGCTCTATCGCGTCGCCCGCGTCTGGGTGGCGATTTATCTGGCTGTCATCGCGTCCTGCGTCTACTTCGGTACGATTTTGCCGGCGATGTTCATCGGCCTGCCGAGCTTCTATGGCGGCTGGCTCACCATCGTCTTCGGCCTCACCCAGCATGCCGGCCTGGCCGAGGACGTGCTCGACCACCGGCTCAACAGCCGCACGGTCTACATGAACCCGGTGCTGCGCTTTCTCTATTGGAACATGAACTACCACATCGAGCACCACATGTTCCCGATGGTGCCCTATCACGCCCTGCCGGCGCTGCACGATGCGCTGAAGGCGGACATGCCGCCGGCGATCAACGGGCTGCGGGCAGCCTATCGCGAGATCATTCCGGCGCTCCTCCGGCAGGTGAAGGAGCCGGCCTGGTCCCTGCCGCGCCGGCTGCCACAGGCCGCGCCCGCCGGGTGAGAGCGAGACTGTCAGCCTTGAACCACGGAGGCACGGAGACACAGAGGATGCACGGAGCAGGATCATTGCGTGATTGCGGACGTTGCAAAACGAATCGGAGCCGTGCGGCGGTCTTGTCTTCCAGCTCTTCATTGATTCCCCCGCGAAAGCGGGAGTCCAGGTGTCGGCGCACCGTCACTTGCTCTGGACCCCCGCTTTCGCGGGGGAATCACGAAAAGCTTGGCGAGGTGGTGCATCATGCGTTTCACCCAGTTCAAGGCCGCATGCGCGGCTGGGAGAGCATTGGATGAGTCAGTGGATCGAAGCCTGCGGGGCGGATGCGATCGAGGCGGAGGACGTGGTCCGGTTCGACCACGGCGGCCGCACGTTCTGCATCTATCGTTCGCCGGACGACAAGTATTTCGCCACCGACGGCCTCTGCACCCACGAGGCGTTCCACCTCGCGGAGGGGCTGGTGATGGACAACATCATCGAATGCCCGAAGCATAACGGCCGCTTCGATTACCGCACCGGCGCCGCCAAGGGGGCGCCCGCCTGCGTCGACCTCAAGACCTATGCGGTGAAGGTCGAGGGCGGCAAAGTCTTCATCAACCTCGGCTGAGCGGCAGGGCCATGGGCGACGCCGGCATGATCATCGTTGGTGCCGGCGAAGCCGGTGCACTCGCGGCGCTGGCCCTGCGCGAGCAGGGCTGGCCCGGGCCGGTCACGCTGATCGGCGACGAGCCGCACGCCCCCTACGAGCGGCCGCCGCTGTCGAAGGCCGTCATGACCGCCGATGCCGAACCGGCGCCGCCGACGACCCTCGACGCGACACGGGCCCAGGCGCATGGCATCGATCTGCTGTGCGGCTGTCCGGCAACCGCCATCGATCGCGGCAACCACCGGGTGCTGCTGCAGGACGGCCGCCGGCTCTCCTACCGCAAGCTGCTGCTGGCGACCGGCGCCCGCGCCCGCCGCCTCGGCATCGACGGTGCCGAACACCTGCTCTATCTGCGCAGCTTCGCCGATGCCGTCGCGTTGCGCGACCGGCTGCGCGCGGACTCGCACATCGTCATCATCGGCGGCGGCTTCATCGGACTCGAGCTCGCCGCCTCCGCCACGACCCGCGGCTGCCGTGTCACCGTCATCGAAGTGGCGCCGCGCTGCCTGATGCGCGGCGTGCCGGCGGCGATCGCCGAAGCCGTGACCGAACGACACCGCGCGGCGGGCGTCGATGTCCGCACGGGCGTCGCGCTGGCGGCCATCGCCGACACAGGCGACGCCCGGGCGGTCCAGCTCGCCGACGGGACGCGGCTCGCCTGCGACGCCATCGTCGCCGGAGTCGGCGCCGTCGCCGAGACATCGTTGGCCGACGCCTGCGGGCTCGGCGTTGAGAACGGCATCCGCGTCGACGCCCGGCTGCATACGAGCGACCCCGACATCTTCGCGGCCGGCGACTGCTGCTCGTTCCCGCATCCGCTCTACGGCGACCGCCGCATCCGCCTGGAAGCCTGGCGCAACGCCGGGGAACAG
>JBKOWC010000013.1:0-6668 GCA_046724215.1 Pseudomonadota bacterium
CACCACCAGCGGGCGACCTGCCGGTCGCCCCTACAAGGTCTACGCCGCATCGATCAGCAGGTGCCCGTGCGAATGCACGCGCAGGCGGTGGCCGGCTTCCAGCACCGTCACGGATGCCGCCTCCTCGATCAGCGCCGGGCCCGTCACCGTCTGGCCCGCGCGCAGCGTCGCACGGTCATAGACCGGCACGGTCTGCGGCCCGCCGATGAACCACACCTGGCGCCGTTCCTTCGGCGCGGGCGCGCCGGCGCCGTCCGGGATCTGCGGCAGGTCGGGCTTGGCCGTGCGCGCCACCGCCGTCACGGTGAAGTTCACGATCTCGATGATCTCGCCGGGCGTGCTGAAGCCGAAGCGCGCCTTGTGCGTGTCGTGGAACGTCGTCCAGAGCTGCTCGATCGTCTCGTCGGCGAAGCGCGGAATCGTCAGCGGGAGCTCCAGCTCGTAGTTCTGGCCGAGATAGCGCATCTCCAGAGCCCGGTGCACCTCGATGTCGTCGCGATAACCCTGCGCCGCCAGCTCGGCGAGGCTCTCGGACACCAGCGCATCCATGATCTCGTTCGCGCGCGCCGCCCGGAAGAACTTCGAGGTCAGCTGGGTCGTCCGCTGGCGGTCGACGCGCGCGTTGGTCAGGATGAATCCATAGGCCGAGAACTGCGCCGGATGGATCGGCACGATGGCGCGCGGGATCCCCATCTCGCGGATCAGCGCGCTCGCATGCAGCGGCGTGGCGCCGCCGAAGGCGCAGAGCGTGAAGTCGCGCGGATCGAGCCCGCGCTCGATCAGCACCGAGCGCAGCGCCCCCATCATGTTGTTGTCGACGATGCGCGCGATCGCCAGCGCCGTGTCCTCGACTCCCTGGCCCAGTTTCTCGGCTACGCGGGCGACGGCGGCCCGCGCCGCAGCGACATCGAGCTTCATCCGCCCGCCCAGGAAGTTGCCGGGATTGATGCGCCCGAGCACAAGGTTCGCATCGGTCACCGTCGCCTCGGTCCCAGCGGTGCCGTAGCAGGCCGGCCCGGGCTTGGCGCCGGCGCTCTGCGGTCCCACCTGCAGCATGCCGCCCTTGTCGATCCAGGCGATGGAGCCGCCGCCGGCGCCGATGGTGCGGATGTCGATCATGGGCACCTGGATCGGCACGCCCCATTCGATCTCGAACGCCGTCGTGAAGCTCTCCTTCCTCCCGATCACCGTCGACACGTCGGTCGAGGTCCCGCCCATGTCGATGGTCACGAGATGGTCGATGCCAAGCTGCTCGGCCACGAAGCGGCTGGCGATCACGCCGCCGGTCGGGCCGGACAGCACCATCTGTACGGGCGCTCCCGCCGCGGCCTCGAGCGTCATCTCGCCGCCGTTCGACTTGATGATCACCGCCGGCGCCCGGATGCCGGCCTCGTTCAGCCGCCCGCGCATGGCGAGCAGCTGGCGGCTCACGATCGGCTTCAGATAGGCGTCGGCGATAGTCGTGGAGGCGCGCTCATATTCCTTCCACTTCGGCAGCACGGCGTAGGAGATCGACAGCACCTTGTCCGGCAGCTCCGCGGCCAGGATGTCCCGCACGCGCAGCTCATGGTCGGGGTTGAGATAAGAGAACAGCAGGCACACCGCCACCGCCTCGATTTCGGGAATGGCGCGGATCGCCGCCGCCACCCGTCGCACCTCGGCGTCGTCGAGCGGCGTCACCACGCGCCCGTGCGCGTCGATGCGCTCGTTGAGCTCGAAGCAGTGCCGTCGCTTCACCAGCGGCTTCGGCTTCACCCAGCTCATGTCGTAGTGGAACTTGCGGTTGCCGCGTTGGATGAAGGGGACATCGCGGAAGCCCTTGGTCGTGATGTAGGCGACCACCGCGCCCTTGCGCTCCAGCACGGCGTTGGTCGCGACGGTCGTGCCGATCCGCAGATTCTCCAGCCGCCCGCGTTCCGCGTAGGCGGCCAGACCGTTCAGGATCCCCGTTACGGGATCGCCGGGCGTCGAAGGCTCCTTCCACACCGTGACGGCCTTGGTCGCGGGGTCATAGACGACGAAGTCGGTGAACGTGCCGCCCACATCGATCCCGAGCACGCTGCGCGTCGGACCGGCATGGCTGGCTTTCCCCTCCGTGTCCGCACGCTCGGCCGTCACGACGAAACTCCCCCTGCGGCTTGCCGAGCAATGAGGGTAGCCAACGCCACCCTCGGCGGCAAACGCCAACCGGCGGTCCTTGCGTCACTCCTAATTGCGGGGGCGCTGGAGACGGCTTCCGGCGATCCGGCTCAATCCCACCAGAAGAAGAACCCGCCCGTCTTCGTCATCTCCTGGGCGATCGCGGCCGCCTGGCCGGCGCGCGGGTGCAGGCGGATCGAGGCGTGCGCCTGGCGACGATGTCGGGGCAGAACTCGATCATGCGCGCGGCAGGCGCCTCGGCGTCCTTGATTGGCGCGACGAAGCGCCCGGCGAGGAAGTCGAAGCCACAGCCCTATCCGTTCTAACCGAGAACGGTTAAGCCTTCCTGGCCCCGGCGCGCTGGAGTCGCGGATCTGACACAGCGTCGGCAACAATTCTGTCATGGAAGCCGCCTAGAGAGAGGCGTGGCCGCGCGGCCGCCGATTCCCGATCGCTTCCCCTCCATCGCAGAGCAAGGACAAGCCATGAAGGACATGCCCCGCCCGACCGAACGCCTTGCCACATGGATCCGCCTTCCGGTGCTGGCCGGCGCGCTGCTGGCCGCGAGCAGTTTGGCCGCATCGGCCGACGACGCCCAGCCCTTCGCGTTCGGCCTCTGGGGCGACATGCCCTATGCGAAGGCAAACGACCAGCCGAAGATCGCGCCGCTGATCGCCGACATGAACGCCTCGGACATCGCGTTCTCGATGTATGACGGCGACATCAAGGACGGCAGCTCGAAATGCACGGACGACGTCTATACGGCCGCCATCGACATGTTCAACTCGTTCAAGGCGCCGGCCGTCTATGTGCCGGGCGACAACGAGTGGACCGATTGCCACCGCACGAACAACGGCGGCTATGACAACCTCGAGCGGCTCGACCACATCCGCAAAGTCATGTTCACGGACACGCAGAGTTTCGGGCAGACGAAGATGCCGATGGAGCACCAGGGCAAGCCGGGCGAGAAGTTCGCCGAGAACACCCGCTTCGTGCACGGCAACATCGTCTTCGTCGGGCTCGATATTCCGGGCTCGAACAACAACAAGGTGAACAGCGACAAGATCTGCACCAACAAGAGCGCGCGCACGCCCGAGAAGTGCGCCGCCGACAACGCCGAATATGCCGAGCGCGACGCCGCCAACATCGCCTGGATGCATGAGGCGTTCGAGCTGGCGAGACGCAGAAGTCGCCGGGCATCGTGCTGGTGCTGCAGGCCGACCCCTGGTTCGACCTGCCGGAGACGGAGGACGTCGACGAGCGGCAGTCGCCCGACGATGACGGCTACACCAACTTCCTCGCCAAGGTCGTCGAGGAGACGAAGGCGTTTCCGGGCCAGGTCCTCTTCGTCCACGGCGACACGCACTTCTTCAAGGTCGACAAGCCGCTCATCAAGCAGGACAATCTGATCGAGAACTTCACGCGGCTCGAGACCTTCGGCAGTCCCAACGTGCACTGGGTGCGCGTGACGGTCGACCCCAACGCCCGCGAGGTCTTCACGGTGCACCCGATGATCGTGAAGGGGAACTGAGCGGCATTCGTGCGAGGGGCTGCTTCGGCACCCGAACAAGCCGAAGTCTCGGCCTGCGTCTTGGCCGCGGTGCAGTCGGCCGCCACCGGAGCCGCGACCAGTGCCGTGGCAATTTCGGCCAGAGCACTGATCGCGGTCTTTACGGCAAGGCTGCTCTTGCAGACAGGGTCTGGCCGGGGAGCAGCGCGGACTGGTCCGCCTCGCGGCGCAGGTTCTGCAGGGCGTCCTGGAACGCGTTGTTGCGGCGAAGCGCCTCGCGACCGGCACGGATGCTGAGATCGACCAGATCGGTCGGCAGGGTCAATCGCGTCTCGATCTGTCGCACCTTGTCGCGCAGCGGCGGATCAAGATCTCCGATCGAGACTTCGTCGACGAAGAGCTTCACGTCCCGGCAGTTCCAGCCGACCAGGGTTCCGCGATAGGCCTTGACCTCGTTCGGCGGGAGTTGGCAGCGGTACCGGATCAAATCGCCTTCCCACTCTGTCACCGCCAGACGGAGGGCATCGAACTCGTCGCGCACCGAGGCATCGATCGCGGTGGAGGAAATCGCGGACATCAGCTCGCCGAGCGACGGACCCCGCAGGGTTTCGCCCCACGCGATCTCTTCCCGGCGGCCGGCATTGGCAACGAGGAACAGCAGCGTCTGCAGGCGCACGGCAGCGCGCGGCGACAGCGGACCGTAGGGCGTCTGCGCGGCGGCGCGCGACAGCGCAAATCCCGTCACGCCGAAGTTGTCGGTGAGGCCGCCGTCAAGCAGCTTCACGTATTTCAGCCGGTTGATGTTCTGATAGTTCTCGAGCGCCTCCGAATAGGCCTTGAGGCGGACCGAAGCCGCAGGGTCGGCGAGCGCCCGCACGAGCCAGTCCGGCCGCTTGTAGCCACAATGCGGACCGTAGGTCTTGATAACGACCGGAGCGAAGACGATTGGGAATGCCGCCGAACCGGCGACGGCCTCGGAAATCGGCACCTGGTTGAGGTCGCTGCACAACGAGGCGAAGGTATCGTAGGTGAAGAGAAACGGCGTCTCGTTGTAGATGTCGGAGGCGTTGATCCAAAGGATGGGCGCGCCAGGGTGCTTCAGGCTGGCATAGCGGGCGCCGTCGAAAAGATTCTCGTCGAGCCAATTGGCGAAAGTGCTGCGGTCATTGACGCCGCCGGCCAGCAGCCGGAACAGGTTGGGCGGCCAATAGGCCGAGGTGTGCATGCTCGCCTCGACGTCGCGGATAAGGAAGCGCTCGCGAAGGTCGCGGAATCCGGGCGTGCCCTTTAGCCCGAAATAGGCGGCAGTGACGGCTCCGCCGGAGACGCCCGAAATCATGCGAATGGATTCGGCGAGCGAGCGGCCGCCGGGCACCGGCGTCTCGTCGAGCTCGCGCAATATGCCATAGGCGAAAGCCGCGGCGCGGGTGCCGCCGCCGGAGAAGGCGAGGCCGATCACCGTGGATCCGTCCTCGGCCTCGGGTATGTAGTCAGGCGAGAATTCGGCGACAGCGGCGACCGACGGGTTGAGCGGCTCGTTCAGGGTCTGGCTGCAGCCCGTCGCCGCCCCGAGGACCGCCAAAAGCAGCAGTGCGATTCGCCAAGACGAAGCCATGAAACCATCCCGCTCATTCGTGTCGCCGGCGGCGAAAGTAGTCGTCGCTTGTGGCCTTTTCACATTCCGCGTGCGCCGCTGTTGGTCAACCCACCGGGCCGGAGAAATGGTCGGCGAGGTAGCGTTGCACGGCGGCCTCGTCGCGGGTCGAGGTCAGGAAGCGGAGCCAGGCCTGCTGCTCGTGCCAGACGGCGCCGAATTCCCAGACGCAGTAGGTGCCCTTGTGGCGGCTCTCGCGCGGGAAGAGGGAGAAGCCGGGCGTGGCGGCGGTCTCCTTGTAGTAGACGGATTCCCACAGCTCGTTCGAGCCGCGCCAGGTGCTGACGATCAGGAAGTAGAAATCGTTCTCGCAGCGATGCAGGATCACGAAGCCGACGTCGCCATCGAGCTCCAGGCGGCCGGACTTCGATTGCGCCGTCAGATAGTCGCGTGCCATCTGCCGGATCGCGTCGGGGATCGGCGCATCGGCATAGGCGAGGTCGTACCATTTGAGCCGCGCACCCCTTAGATCAAGCAGCGCCTGCGGCGTCACCAGCTTGGGGCGATGCCGATAGGCGGGATCGACATGGCGCGGGCCCGACGGCGCGATGCGGTCGTCGGGCATCGTCAGTTTCGGTAGCTCGGGTCGATCTGGTCGACGCGGCGCTGGAGCGCGGTGAACAGCCTGACGTCGGTGGGGTCGCCGGGCTCGAGCTGGCGCGGCATGGTGGCGGCGCGCTCGAGGACCTCGGGCGGCAGATCGATCAGCGGACGGCCGGTCGATTGCGCGGCCATCTGGATCTGGCAGGCGCGCTCGATCGTCCACATCCGCAGGAACGCCTCCGGCACGGTGCGGCCGCAGGTGAGGAGGCCGTGGTTGTGCAGGATCAGGTAGCTCTTCTTGCCGAGCGAGTTCACCAGGCGCGGCTTCTCATCGTCGCGTGTCGTGACGCCCTCGAAGTCGTGGTAGGCGACGTGGCCATGGGTGAGGGCGGAGTAGAAGTTGTCCGAGCGCAGGCCCTCGCGCTGGCAGGCGATGGCCATGCCGGCGGTCGTGTGCGTGTGCATGATGCAGTGGGCGTCGTCGCGCGCCGCGTGGATCGCCGAATGGATGACGAAGCCGGCGCGGTTGACCGGCCATTCGCCGTCGTCGACGCGGTTGCCGTCGAGGTCGATCTTGACGAGGTTCGAGGCCGTCACCTCGCGGTACCAGAGGCCGTAGGGATTGATGAGGAACTGCCGCTCCGGCCCCGGCAGGCGCAGGGTGATGTGGTTGAAGATCAGCTCGGTCCAGCCGAGCATGTCGAAGATGCGGTAGCAGGCCGCGAGCTGGACGCGCGATTCCCACTCCTCGGCGGAGAATGTCGGGCGGTCCTTCGGGGCGATGGCGGATGACGATACCGACATGGTTCCTCCTCATGGTAG
>JBKOWC010000360.1:0-6198 GCA_046724215.1 Pseudomonadota bacterium
GACGGTGCTGCTCGCCGGCATGATCTCGCCGCTCTACGGCCTCGGCGTCGGCCAGACCAGCGACTACATCACCAAGCAGGACTTCGTCGCCGCCAGCGCCGGGCTGCTGTTCGCCTGGGGCATCGGCGCCAGCGTCGGCCCCACCGTGGCGGCGCCGGCGCTGCGCTGGTTGGGCGCCAACGGCCTCTTCTACTACGTCTCGGCCTGCCATGTTCTCCTGGCCTGCTTCCTCGTCGTCCGCATGCTGCGGCGGCGCGCGCTATCGGCCCGCGAGCAAGGCAACTTCGTGGCCGTGCCGGTGACCCACGGCAGCTACGGCGCGCCGGAACTCGATCCGCGCGGCGCGGCCGCGCCGCCGCCCACGGCCGCCAGCCGGGCGCTCGCCGACGCCGTCGTGGATTGAGGCGCGATGTCCGACATCTCCATCGACGTCACCTGGCAAGAGGCGTTCGTCTTCGTGCTTCTGATCGGCTCGCCCGGCCTGATCGCCGGGATCGTGACCGGCGCCCTCGCGTGGAAGCGGCACCGCGTCGCCGGCGGGCTGCTCGGCGGCCTCACCGGACTCGTCCTCTGGGCGGGGGCCCGCCTCGCCCTGGGTTGACGTCAGCCGGCCGCGCGATAGGGACCGAAGCTGTAGTAATCGGGCCGTTCATCCTGCGAGGCCCTCGACCACCACCGGTGTTCGCAGGCGGACCTCGCGCTGCGGGTACGAGACTTCGATGCCGTGCGCCAGGAACTTGTCCCAGATGCGGACGAGCACGTCGCTCTTGGCGTTGACCGTGCCGTTGCGCGGGTCGTCGATCCAGATGCGGAGTTCGAAATCGACCGAGCCGTTGGCGAAGCCGAGCAGCAGGCACACCGGCTGGGGTTCCTTGAGGACGCGCGGGCTCTCGGCCGCTGCCTCGAGGCATAGCGCGCGGGCCCGGTGGATGTCGGCATTACTGGATACCTGGATCGGAATCTTCAGGCGCACGTGATTGCTCGTGAAGGACCAGTTCACGACCTGGTGGGTGATCAGGTCCTCGTTCGGGATGAGATATTCGGTGCCGTCGCGCGTGCGCACCGAGACGTAGCGGGCGCCGAGCGAGCTCACCCAGCCATAGGTCTCGCCGACCGTGATGACGTCGCCGGGCTTGACCGACTTGTCGAGCAGCAGCATCACGCCGCTGATGAAATTGGAGACCGCCTTCTGCAGGCCGAAGCCGATGCCGAGGCCGACCGCGCCGCTGAAGAGGGCGAAGGCCGTGAGGTCGATGCCGACGCTGTTGAGCGCCACCACGATCGCGATCGTCGCGAAGACGATCTTCACCAGCTTGGTCAGCAGCACCTGCAGGGATGGCGTGAGATTCGGCATGGCCGTGAGGCGGCGCTCGAGGATGCGGCTGGCGACGGTCGCGAGCCAGAGCAGGACGGCCAGGGCCAGCACGCCCCTGATCACGGTGAGCGCCGATATCCGCAGCGTGCCGAGCCGCACCGCGATGCCGTCCAGCAGTTCGGTCGTCGGCTCGAGCAGGTTCAGGATGTTGAGCGCGGCGATCGTCCAGGCCGCGATGGCGATGAACCGCGACCAGGTGCGGTCGCGCACCAGGGTCGTGGTGAGGCGGATCACCACCCAGGCGGTGATCAGGCTGACCACGATCTTGACGAGCTGGTACGGCAGCCCGGCCTGCGCCGCAATCAGCACCGACAGCCATTGCAGGGTCAGCCAGATGATCGGCAGCGTCAGCGGATCGAGGGCGCTTGCGATGCGCCGCAGCTGCTGTTCGTAGCGCCAGCCCTTGGCGACGCTTTCGAGGAAGGGATGCGCGCGGGCGGCGGCGAAGCGGGCGGCCAGGAAGGCCAGGCCGACGACGACGATCTGCGCGAAACCGCTGACGCCGAGCGTGAGCGCGTTGGCGACGATCCAGGCTCGGATCGACTCGAGGTCATGCGTGTAGGTATTGAGATCGAAGAGACTGTCCATGGCAGCTGCCTCCTGGCCGGCGACCGGGTAGCTAAAGTCAGCCGTCCCGACGATACCGCCGTTTGGTCCGGCGAACGAGGCAGGCTCGGCGCGGTGTGATCGCCCCGGCCGAGTCAGCGCGCCGCGATGGCGATCGCCGCGCCGGCCATCACGGCGCCGGTCCCGCGGTTGACGGCGCGAATCGCGCGCGCGCTCGTGAAGAGCCGGCGCGCATAGGCGGCTGCGAGGGCGTAGCCGCCGAGGATGGCGCTCAGGATCACCGCCATGAGCGCGGCGATCTCGGCGAACCCGCCGCGATCGAGCCGCGTGAGATCGACGACCGTCGGCAGGATCGCCAGGAAGAAGATGATCGGCTTCGGGTTGCCGAGGGTCAGCGAGAGGCTGCCGAGGAAGAGGCGGAGCGGGCGTTCGGACGGCGCCGCCGCGGCGATTTCGGCGACGGCGGCGGGGGCCACCCACAGCCGTCAGGCGAGATAGAGCAGATAGGCCACGCCGGCATACTTCACCGCGAGGAAGACGATGGCGAAAGTTTGCGCCAGCAGCGCCAGTCCCGTGGCCGCGACGGTGAACCAGACCAGATCGCCGATCAGGAAGCCGGCAATGAAGGCGGGTGCGCCGCGCAACCCGCGGGCCAACACGCGCGCGACCAGCGCCGCCACGCCCGGTCCCGGCGAGAAAACGGCCGTCGCATAGGCGGCGCCGAAGACGAGCAGTCCGGTGAGCGTCATGGTCGTTGCACCCCGTTCGCTTAGACCCTGCTGTGACATGACGGCGACTCCCTTGTCCAGAGAGATATCGGCGGCGAGGAATGCTCCCGTTGCTTCAAATATTTGTATCGATCAACTCTCAAATAAAATTAAGGGTTCCCTGACCTTTTGTCCGCTTGCCGCATTGCCCGCAAAGGCCTAGGTTCGCCGCATGTCAGACCGTCTTGCCCGACTGCTCGCCGAGCGGCCGTACCTGCTCGCGGACGGCGCCACCGGCACCAACCTGTTCGATGCCGGGCTCGCCTCCGGCGACGCGCCGGAACTGTGGAACGTTGAGCATCCCGAGCGCATCGAGACGCTGCACCGCGACATGATCGCGGCCGGCGCCGACATCATCCTCACCAACAGCTTCGGCGGCTCGCGCTATCGCCTGAAGCTGCACAAGGCCGAGGCGCGCGTCGCCGAGCTGAATGAGCTGGCCGCCCGCATCGCCCGGCGCATGGCCGATGAGACCCTGGCCAAGACCGGCCGTGAGATCGTCGTCGCCGGCGACATCGGCCCGTCGGGGGAACTGTTCGAGCCGCTGGGCCCGCTCACCATCGCCGAGGGCACCGAGGCCTTCGCCGAACAGGCCCTGGCGCTGGCCAGGGGCGGTGCCGACATCATGTGGGTCGAGACCATGTCGTCGAAGGACGAGCTGGCCGCCGCCGTCGCCGGCGCCGGGCAGACCGGGTTGCCCGTCGTGTGCACGCTGACCTTCGACACGAACGGCCGCACGATGATGGGCGTGACGCCGGCCGAGGTCGCCATTCTCTGCCGCGAGCAGCTGCAGCCGCGGCCGGTCGCCTACGGCGCCAACTGCGGCACCGGCCCCGCCGAACTCGTCGCCACCCTCGTCAACATGGCCGGCATGATCGGCCCCAACGACGTCATCGTCGCCAAGGGCAATTGCGGCGTCCCCTATTACGTCGACGGCAAGATCAAGTATGACGGCACGCCGGAGCTGATGTCCGAATATGCGCGGCTCGCCCGCGACACCGGCGCCCGCATCATCGGCGGTTGCTGTGGAACGTCCCCGCAGCACCTGGCGGCGATTCGCGCCGCGCTCGACGGCTACCAGCCGGGCGCGAAGCCGGACCTGGCCGCGATCACCGCCAAGCTCGGCAAGATTTCCGCGGGCGCCGAACACCAGATCTGCGGGACGCATGGCGAGGCGGCCGACGCGGCCGCGGCGCGTCGGCGCGGTCGGCGGCGCGGCGGCCAGCTCGAGGCCGGTGGCGGTGCCTAGGACCGCCGCGGCCAGATGATCCGAACGAAGGCGACCGAACGGTCGCCTTTTTTCTTGTCGCCATACGACTTCTTGTTCGAATCGATATCGCCGCCGGCGAATCGCGCGTAGAGTTCGCCCGCGATGTCAGCCAAGGTTCTCGCGATTGCGCAGCAAAAGGGCGGTGTCGGCAAGACGACGCTGGCCGCTCACTTGGCCGTCGCCTGGAGCAAGGCCGGCCGCAAGGTGACGGTCCTCGACGTCGACCCGCAGGGCAGCCTCGCCGCCTGGTCGGCCGCGCGCGCCAAGACGCTGAACGGCGCGTCGAGCGCCGGCCCGGCGGTCATGGCGATCGGCGGCTGGCGCGTCGCCGCCGAGGTCGACCGCGCCGCCGCCGCCAACGACATCGTCATCATCGACTGTCCGCCGCATGCCGACACCGATGCGCGCGTTGCCATGCGCGCCGCCGGCCTCGTGCTCGTGCCGGTGCAGCCGAGCCCGCTCGACCTGTGGGCGACGCAACCGACGCTCGACCTGGCGGCGCGGGAGAAGACGCCGATCCTGCTCGTGCTCAACCGGGTGCCGTCGCGCGCCCTGCTGACGGCAACGATGATCACGAGTCTCGGCGAATATCGCGTGCAGGTGGCGCGATCGGTCATCGGCAACCGCATCGCGTTTGCCGACAGCATGGTGAGCGGGCTCACCGCAATCGAGACGCGGCCGCACAGCGCCGCCAGCACCGAACTGCGCACGCTGGCGCGCCAGGTGTGGACGCGGCTGACCGACCAGGCAGGACTGGAAGCCTAGGCCTCCCCTCCCAACCACCCGCCGTCTTCTTCTTCCTACGCTCTTTGCTGTGATGTCCGCGTGGCATCGCGCGCCCGTGCGTGAGGAAAAAATGGCATGGGTCGCACGCAGACGCTTTGCTGGCGCGCGCCGAACATTGCGGCAGACTCGCCACAATCGCGCCGCATTCCCGCCTTCTACCCTCCCGACATCATCGCCCGGACGCAAGTCGTCCGCTCAGCTTCGCCTGACAAGAAACGGAACTCGTGTGGTGTGCAACCTTGGGGGAACACATCATGTTCAGATTCCGCGTGCAGTACGTCTATGCACCGCTGCTGCTGACCGTCCTCATTACTGTTCCGTTACAGCGCACGGATTCGGCCGTGCCGCGGTCGTTCTGGTCGCAGCCGATTCCCTCCGGACCGGTCGCGCCGCTCGGCGGCGGCAAGCTGATCGACGCGGGTTTTCAGCATTTCCCGCTGTGGGACCGCGTGCGCCGCTTCATCCTCGATCAGCGCAGTTTCCGCTGCGCCGAACTGCGGCAATGGGTGACCTGGGCCGCGGCGCTGCGCGGCCGGCCCGCGCGCGAGCGCCTGGCCGCCATCAACGCCCGCGTCCAGGCACGGATTGCCTACGCCAGCGACGCGGTCGTCTGGGGCCGGCCGAACTACTGGGAGGACCCGCGCGAGATCGTCGGCAAGGGCGCCACGGATTGCGAAGGGTTCGCCGTCTTCAAGATGTTCCTTGCCATCGCCGCCGGCATCGACCGCAACGACATGGCGATCGTCGTCGGGCAGATCCCCAACCGCGGCGTCTATCACGCGGTCCTGGTGGTGCGTGTCGACGGCGACGACGAGGTTCTCGACAGCCGGCGGCGCGACGTGACGAATGCCGCCGGCCTGCCGGACTTCGCGCCGCTCTATGCGGTCAGTACTGTCAGCGCCTGGAGCTATCCGGCGCCGGCGGAGCCGATCGAAGCACGGGCGGTTGCCCTGCCATAAGCACGGATTCGATGTCGGCGATGCTGGCGAGCACGTGGTCGGCGTGGGGCGCCAGCGTCGCGTGCGGACTGGCGCCGGTGAGAACGCCGATAGTGAGGCCGGCGCCGGCCGCGCGCGCCATGTCGAGATCATGCAGACTGTCGCCGACGACGGCAACGGCCCCGGTCGGCAAGTCAAGCGCGCGGGCGAAGGCCTCGACCATGCCGGGCCCGGGCTTCGTCCCATGGCCGCTGTCGAAGCCGCAGGCAAAATCGACGAGATCGTCGATGCCGAGTTGCGACAACTGCTGATGCAGAGCCGCCTCGCTGTCGTTCGTGGCGACGCCGAGCGCGAGGCCCCGGTCGCGCAGGCGCGCGAACAGCGCCGGCAGATCGGCGGTGGCGACCATCGTCCCGCGCGCATGGGCGATGAAGCGATCGTTCACGTCGCGGGCGAACGAGGCGACGTCGTCGCGCCCGAGAATGCCCGCCCACA
>JBKOWC010000248.1:0-7719 GCA_046724215.1 Pseudomonadota bacterium
ATCGAAATAGGGTGTCACCCCTTTGGTGACGACCAATGTCAGACCGTGACTCTTGGCCACGTCCCTGATGACAGGCACGAGAACTTGAACGATCTGATCCTGACCTTTGGCGAAAGCCTGGTCGAGCGATCGCTGCCGCAAGGTCAACGACTTGCTCTGGCTGTCGGCCTGCCGCTGAAGGTCTGCTCTTTTCTTTTGAAGATCCTCCGGCGCCAAAGTTGCACTCTGCGCCGCCAACTTTTGATTGGCGTCGTCGAACAGTTTCTGCTGCCTTTGGAAGTCCGCCTTGATTGCCTTTTGCTGCTGCTCCGCTTGTGCCTTCAGGCTCTTGCCCGCCTTTGATTGATCGACGATCGTGTCAGCATTGACGACACCGACAACGAGCGGCACCGACTGCTGTGCCGCGGCCGGCGTCGAAGGGGCGCCACACAGGCCCGACAGGGCGACAAGGGCGGCGATTGCAAGCGTTCGTGCGTGGATGTTCATCATGCCTAGAATCTCGTCCCTACGCTGAAACTGAAGTATTGGACCTCGTCGAATTTTTCCTTGACGATCGGATAGGCCAGATCGAACGCGAACGGTCCGAACGGCGAATCCCAGGTCAGTCCGACTCCACCCGACACGCGAATACTGAAATTATCGATGACGTGTGCACCAGGTGTCGAGGAAAAGTCACTGTTCCACAGACTGCCGAAGTCGGTGAACACGCGGCCGCGGATCTTGTACTCCTCGGGCAGGCCGAGGGGAAACGACATTTGGACCGTCCCGGCGAAGTACTGGTTGCCGCCAAGCGCATCCGCCGAGAGCGTATCGCGCGGGCCGACGCCGGCAGCCTTGAAGCCGCGCAGGCTGGTGCCCCCGAGGAAGAAGTTGTCGGTCGCCCGGATCTTCTCGCCCCCGAAACCGAAGATGTATCCGCCTTCGGCGCTCACGCTGGCGATGACGTCTTCGAAGATCGGATGATAGTACGCGGCGGACAGGCGCGTGCGCAGATAGTGCGTATCGCCGCCGAGGCCCGAAACGTCGTTCTGCAGGCGGGCATAGTAGCCCTTGGTCGGCGTGAACCGGTTGTCCGTGCGGTCGTAGCTGATCTGCTGGCTGACCAGGGACGAGAGGGCGGAGCCCTTCTGCGCCACGATCGCCGGCGACGCATCCGATTGCGTCTTGAAGATGTCGTCGTCGCTGATCGTGTAGCGCACCGTCTGGCGCAGGAACTCGTCCCAGTCCCAGCCGAAACGGAAGCCGCCGCCGAGACTCCGCTCTTCGAAGGAACTCTCGCTGCGCCGATCGTTGCGCGAGCGGAACGCGTCGAGGCCGGCGGCCAGGTTCTGGTCCAAGAAGTACGGGTCGGTGTAGCTGAAGTTGATCTGAGAGCGCTTGCCTGACAGCACGAAGTCGGAGCGTAGATCCTGCCCGCGCCCCAGGAGGTTTCGTTCGCGAACGCTGATGTTGCCGATCGGGCCCTCGCTCGTCGAGTAGCCGGCGCCGAACGACAGCTCACCCGTCGACTGCTCCTCCACGTTCACCTCGACGATCGTGCGGTCCGGGCTGCTGCCGGGCAGCGTCTTCAGGTCGACCTTGCTGAAGAAGCCGAGATTCTGGATGCGCTGGCGCGTGCGCCGGATCTTCGAGGCGTTGAACGCATCGCCTTCGACGACGCGAAACTCGCGACGGATCACTTCGTCGAGCGTGCGCACATTGCCGTTTATGTCGATGCGCTCGATATAGACCCGCGGCCCCTCCTGGATGTCGTAGGTGAGTGCGATGGTCTTGGCGGCATTGTCCTTTTCCACTTCGGGCTTCACCTCGACGAAGGCGTAGCCGAGATCCCCGACCCGGTCCGAAAGGCGCGTGATCGTCTTGTCCAATTCGTCGGCATTGTACCAGTCGCCCTCGACGGTGCTGATTTCCTTGCGCAGGCTCTCGGGATCGAGGTCCTTCAATGTCGACTTGATGTTGATCGTGCCGAATTTGTAGCGCTCGCCTTCCTCCACGGTGAAGGTGATGAAGAAGGCATTCCGGTCCGGCGAAAGTTCGGCCACCGAGGAGACGACCCGAAAATCGGCGTAGCCGTTCTTCAGATAGAAGTTGCGCAGGTTCTCGCGGTCGACCGTCAGCCGATCCGGGTCATACGTATCGCTCGTCGTGAGGAAGCGGTACCAGGCGGACTCCTTGGTCAGGATCTGGGTGCGCAGCTCGGAATCATCGAAGACCTTGTTGCCGACGAAGTCGATGCGCCGCACTGCCGTGATATCGCCCTCATGGATTTCGAACACCAGGTCGACGCGGTTCTGGTCCAGGGGAATCACTTTGGGCTCGACCGTGGCGGCAAAGCGGCCGCTGCGGCGATATATATCGAGGATGCGCTTGGCATCGGCCTGTACCTTGGTCGCGGTGTAGACAACGCGCGGCCGCAGCTGCACCTCGTTCTGCAGGTCGGCGTCCTTGATGTGGCTGTTTCCCTCGAAAGCCAGGCGATTGATGATCGGGTTCTCGACCACGTGCACGACCAGATCGTTGCCTTCGCGCCGGAAACTCACGTCGGCGAAGAGTCCGGAAGCGAACAGATTCTTGAGGGCGCGGTCGATCTTGCCGGCCTCGAACCTGTCGCCGGCACTGAGCTGCATGTAGGAGACGACCGTATCGGCCTCGATGCGCTGATTGCCCTCGACGCGAATGTTGGCGATCGGCTCGCCGGTGAACATCTCCTGCGCGACGGACGGCTGCGATGCGAGAAGCACGACAAGGATCCCAACGGCGGCGATCAGCCGTTCAAACAGCTTACACAAACTCTGTCCCCCAGCATCCCCTTACGTGACGAGATTCTTTATGAACTCGACGACCTTGAACGACACGAGATCGTTCCACGTTGCAAACAGCATCAGCCCCAGCACGACCGCCATACCGATGCGCATCCCCCACTCCTGCGCCCGCTCGCCCAAGGGGCGGCCGCGCACGCTCTCGATGGCAAAGAAGGCCAAGTGGCCGCCATCGAGAAGCGGTATCGGAAACAGATTCAAGAGGCCGAGGTTGATCGAGAGCTGGGCCATGAGATCGATGAACGGCAGAACGCCGAGCTGCGCGACGTCGCCGGCGACCTTGCCGATTCGCAGGACCCCGCCGAGCTCGTCGCCCGGACGGGCGCCGATCGCCATCTGCCAGACCGACACGAGAATCTTCGCGGACAGCCGGTAGGTCTCCTGCACCGATACCCACACGGATGTCAGCGGATCGTAGCGGACCAGCTGCCCCTTGCCGGAGCTTTCAATGCCGAGGCGCCGCAGCTTGTGCAGGTTGCCGAAGATATCCTTCTCTTCGACGACCTGCGGGGTAACGGCGACGTGCAGCTGCTGCCCGTCCCGCTCGATCCCGAGGTCGAGCGTGTTGTTGAGGTTGAGCTGCAGGGCGTCGGCGATCTCGTCGAACCGCTGCACTGCATTGCCGTCGAGGCTGAGGATGCGGTCGCCCGGTCGCAAGCCCGCGCTGGCCGCCGCCGAATTCTCCCGCACGGCGCCGATGACCGGCTCGGTGAAGGGTTGCCCCAGGCTCGCAAACAACACCGCGAAGATCGCGATCGTCAGGACGAAGTTGGCCGCCGGTCCGGCGAAGACGATGGCCGCGCGTTGCCACACGGCCTTGTGGTGGAACGACACCAGCTTCTCGGCGGCGCTCATGTCGCGTTCCCGGCCGTCGGCTTCCATGATCCGTTCGGCCTGGCCGAACATCTTCACATAGCCGCCGAGCGGCAGGGCGCTCACTTTCCAGCGCGTGCCATGCCGGTCGGTGAAGCCGAACAGCTCCGACCCGAAGCCGAGGGAGAACACCTCGACCCGCACCCCGCAAAGCCGTGCGACCGAGAAATGACCCAGCTCATGAATGAACACCACGACCGTCAGCAGGATCAGGAAGCTCAGGATGTAGTGCGGGGCGCCGGTCAACAATTCCATTTGGTGCGAGTTCCGGATCTTTCGTGGCTTGGGAACGAAACGAGGTCGGACCGCCAGCGAGGCCGCGGCAGGCTTAGCATAGTTGCACCGGGCTGCCTATAGCCGCGGGCCAGGGGCTGCCGCAAGGGGTCACGGTCCCAACAAGATGGTGTGCTGCAGGCCCCAGCTCAATCCGGCGACAACGAAGCTGACGGCGAGCAGTCCGTCGACCCGATCGAGCACGCCGCCGTGGCCGGGGATCAGATTGCCGCTGTCCTTGACTCCGAAATGACGCTTGACCCAGGACTCGAACAGATCGCCGGCCTGTTCCACGATCGCCAGACCGGCGCTCAGCAGGACGACCAGCGAGACCGAGGGCACCGACAGCCAGACTGCCGCGACGATGCCGACGAGCCCCGCCGCGACGATGCCGCCGAGAAGCCCGGCCCAGGTCTTGTTCGGGCTGATCTTGGGAGCCAACTTGGGGCCGCCGATGGTGCGTCCCGCCGCATAGGCGGCCGTATCCGTCGCCCAGACCAGGGCCAGGACCCAGAGCAGCGTCGCCAAGCCTCCATCGGGCATCGCCCGCATCGACGTCAGCGCCAGGCACGGCAACCCGACATAGGCGACGCCAAGTGCGAGCCAGGACTGGCCGCCGGATTTCTCGAACGCGGCGGCGACGGCCGTCGCGACCACCGCAATGAGCAACGCGATCAGGGCAACGGCCATGCCCCAGATGTCGCCGATGGCAACGATCAGCGGCGCCAGGACGATCGTGGCGAGGCCGACCAGCGAAGTCGCGCCGCGGCCGCACAGCCGCGCCCACTCCCACGCCATCAGGGCAGCGGTCGCGGCGATGAGGATGTCCCAGAAAGGGCGACCGAGAAAGGCCGCCACCAAGGGTATCGGCGCCAGAACGAGCGCCGATATCACCCGCTGCCGCAGGGCGCTGCGATCAGTGGCTGGCACCGTATCGACGGTCGCGGCCGTGATATTCGCGGATGGCATCTTCGAGATCGCCTTTCGAAAAATCCGGCCACAGGCGATCGATGAAGACCAGCTCGGCATAGGCCAGCTGCCAGAGCAGGAAATTGCTGATGCGCTTTTCGCCGCTGGTGCGGATGACGAGATCGGGGTCGGGAATACCGACGGTGAGAAGATGCCCGGCGAACATGGCCTCGTCGATATCCTCGGGCGCGAGTTCGCCACCCTGCACGGCCGCGGCCAGGCGGCGGGCCGCCAGCGTGATTTCGCTGCGACCGCCATAGCTCAGGGCCACCGTCAGATTGAGGCGGACGTTCGCCCGCGTGCGCCGCTCGGCCTCGTCGATCAGCGCGACGATGTCATCCGCCAGCCGGACGCGGTCGCCGATGACGCGGATGCGCACGCCGTTGCGATCGAGCTCGGCGATTTCGCTGCGCAGGTAGAAGCGCAGCAGCGCCATCAGGTCGTCGATCTCTGCCGCGGAGCGCTTCCAGTTCTCCGACGAGAAGCCGAACAGCGTCAGGTACGAGATTCCCATCTCGACCGCACCGGCCACGGTGCGACGCACGGCCTCGGCACCGCGCTGATGTCCGAAGGCGCGCGGCAAGCTTCTGGCCTTGGCCCACCGCCCGTTGCCGTCCATGATGATCGCCACATGAACGGGCGGCGCGGCGCCGGCGGATGACGGAAGCGCTTCCATCAGACGTGCAGGATCTCCTTTTCCTTCTGGGCGAGTGCGTCGTCGATCAGCTTGATGTGACCGTCGGTCACCTTCTGGACCTCGTCGGAACGGTGGCGATGATCGTCTTGCGAGATCTTGCCGCTCTTCTCCAGCTTCTTCAGCTCGTCCATGCCGTCACGCCGTACGTTGCGCACGGCGACGCGCGCCTGCTCGGCATATTTGTGGGCGATCTTCGTCAACTCCTGGCGCCGCTCCTGGCTGAGCTCCGGAATCGGCACGCGCACAAGCTGGCCGTCCGACATCGGGTTGACGCCGAGGCCGGCATCGCGGATCGCGCGTTCCACGGCCGAGACCAGGCTGCGATCCCACACCTGCACGCTGATCATGCGCGGTTCCGGCACGTTGACGGTGCCGACCTGCGACAGCGGCATCTCGTTGCCGTAGGCCTTGACCATAACGGGATCGAGCAGATGCGCCGATGCGCGGCCCGTCCTGAGACCCGCAAATTCCCGTCGCAATACGTCGAAAGCGCCGTCCATGCGGCGCTTCAGTTCGTTGATGTCCGCCCCAGACACGGTCCTATCCCTCGTCCTTGATGATCGTGAACCTGCCCTTGCCGGCCAGAACGTCGGCGAAGGCCCCCTCCTCGTGAATCGAGAATACCAGAATCGGAATCCGGTTTTCACGCGCCAGCGAGACGGCGGCCGCGTCCATCACCTTGAGGTCCCGCGAGAGCACTTCGAGGTAGCCCAGCCGGTCGAAACGCTTGGCATCGGGCTGCTTGCGCGGATCCGCGCTGTAGACTCCATCGACCTTCGTGCCCTTGAGCAGCACGTCACAGCCCATCTCAGAGGCGCGTAGCGCCGCCGCCGTATCGGTGGTGAAGAACGGGTTGCCGGTGCCGGCGGCGAAGATGACGACGCGGCCCTTCTCCATGTGCCGCAGGGCGCGCCGGCGGATATAGGGCTCGCAGACCGCCGTCATCGTGATCGCCGACTGCACACGCGTGCTGACGTTGAGCTGCTCCAGCGCATTCTGCATGGCGAGCGCGTTCATCACCGTGGCCAGCATGCCCATATAGTCTGCGGCCGCGCGCTGCATGCCCTGGGTAGCACCGGTCATGCCGCGGAAGATGTTGCCGCCGCCGATGACGAGGCAGACCTCGACGCCCATGTTGTTGACGGCCTTCACGTCGCGGGCGATGCGGGCCACGGTGTCCTGGTCGAGCCCGAACTCCCGCGCGCCCATCAGCGCTTCACCGGAAATCTTCAGCAGCACGCGCCGGTAGATGGCCTTCAGCGGAACTACGCTGCGTTCTGCTTGTCGGTCCGCCATGGGTTCGATCATCTCCTGTGCCCGTCGAGACATGCCTAAAGACGGCGCTCCGCCCGGCACGCGATGATACCAGATTCGGCGGCGGCGACTCGATTAAACCCGGATTTCCGGCGAAACTGTGGCAAACCCCGCCGGCCGTCCGCTGGGCGTCAGTCTTCCTTGGCGCGCTCGATGCCCTCGCCCAGCGCCATGCGAACGAAGCCGGTCACCTTGATCGGCGCCCCGACCAGCTTCGCCGCCTTGGCGAGACCGTCGCTGATCTTGACGTTGCCGTCGATGAGATCCGAGAGGGGGCCCTGATAGGTCTGCTCCAGCAGCGCGACATCCTCGAAGAACTTGCGCAAGCCGCCCTCGACCATCTTCGGGATGATCGCCTCGGGTCGGCCCGACGCCTTCGCCTTCTCGGTAAGGATGCCGCGCTCGCGCTCGATCGCCGCCGGGTCGATGGCGTCGGCGCTGACCGCCTGCGGGTTGGCCGCCGCCACATGCATCGCCAGCTGCTTGCCGAGGGCCGCCAGCTTGTCCTTGTCGCCCGTCGACTCGAGGCCGACCAAGGTGCCGATCTTGCCGAGGCCCGGCGCCAGCGCATTGTGGACGTAGGCCGCGACGACGCCCGGCGTGGCGGTGACGGCGGCCATGCGGCGCAGCGACATGTTCTCGCCGATGGTGGCGATCAGATCCGTAAGCTTCTCGGCGACCGACTTGCCTTCGCCAGGCAGGGCCTTGGACGACAGGTCGGCCAAGTCTCTGCTCTGCACCTGTCTCTTATACACATCTGACGCTGCCGACGAG
>JBKOWC010000350.1:0-11769 GCA_046724215.1 Pseudomonadota bacterium
CGGCGACCGCGGCATGGAAGAACGGGGCGCCCAGTTCTTCGCCGTTGCGCGGATCGGTGTTGACGAGGACGATGATGAGCTTCTTCGCCATCGATGCGATCTTCACGCTTTCATCCTGATGTTGCAAGATTGCAGGGCTTGTGCCACCGCCGCGCCCGCATTTGCTTCATGGCCGCGTTCGACCGCTTCTGGCTCCGGTGTTCGCCCCTCCTCGGTGTCATTGCCGGGCTCGACCCGGCAATCCAGCATGTGGGCGCAAGCTCCGACTCGCGGCAAGGTTGGCTGGATCGCCGGGTCGAGCCCGGCGATGACTGTTGAGAGGGATGACGGATGGTGGGAATCAATCGCCGATGCGCGTGATCGATGCGGGCGACGGATCGGCGGTGCGGTCGCAGGCGATCTGGTATGGCGTCGCCGCCTGCCTGCAGGCGGATTCGTCTCCGGTGCTGACGCTCGTCAATTCGCTGGAGCCCTATGTCTGCATCGGGCTGCACCAGGATGTGGCGCTCGAGGTCGATAGGGACTACTGCCGCGCCAACGGCATTGCCGTGCTGCGGCGGCGGCTGGGCGGCGGCGCGGTCTATCTCGACCACGACCAGCTCATCTTCCATTTCGTCTGGCCGCGGAAGCAGGCGCCCGGCCGCGCCGCCCAGCTCTATCCGCGCTTCATCGAGCCGGTGCTGCGCACCTATCGCGCGCTCGGCATCGCGGCGGTCTACCGGCCGGTGAACGACATCCAGGTGGACGGGCGCAAGATCGGCGGCACCGCGGCGGCGATCCTCGAGGAGGCGACGGTGCTGGGTGGCATGTTCCTCTTCGACTTCGACACGGCGACCATGGCGCGCTGCCTCAAGGTGCCGTCGGAGAAGTTCCGCGACAAGCTGGCGGTCACGCTCGCGTCCTACGTGACGTCGATGCGGCGCCTGCTGGCGGCCGTGCCCTCGCGCGCGGCGGTGAAGGACCTGTTCCTCCGCCATGTCGCCGATTCTCTCGGCGTGGCGCCGCGCGAGTCCGCCTTGACGGAGACCGAGGCGGCAGCGGTCGCGGCCGAGGCGGCGCTGATGACCGATCCGGCCTGGCTGCATCAGGCGGGCCGACGCTTGGTGCCGCAAGGCGTCAAGCTGGCCGCCGACACCCACCTCACCGAGGGCGCCTACAAGGCGACGGGCGGCCTCATCCGCGTGCAGCTGCTGGAGCGCGACGGATGCATCGCCGACATCGACATTACCGGCGACTTCACCTGCATCCCGGCCGGGGGTCTCGCCGATATGATTGAGTGTTTGCGCGGCGCAACGCTGTCGGAGAACGCGCTCAGCGCAAAACTCCGCCGTGCCGTCGAGGATCTCGACATGCCCGGCGTCGGTCCGGAGCATCTGGCGGCGGCGATCCAGAGTTGTCGACATCGAGAGGGCTAGACGCTCTATTGCCGCACATGACGGATCACATTCTGACCCTCGTCGGGCCGACGGTCGCGGATGCGATCGCGGCGGCGACGGCGGCCTTCAGGGACCTTGGCAGCCCCGTCGGCGCACCGGTCTGGCTGGCGCCTGGGCGGGCCTGCGACTTGGCGTTCAGCGCCGCGGAGCCGGCGGGCGCCGAGGCCGCGGTCCGGGCGCGGCTCGGGAACCTGCCCGTCGATCTGGCGGTGCAGCCGGCGGAAGGGCGGCGCAAGCGGCTGCTCGTCGCCGATATGGAGTCGACGATCATCACGCGGGAGCTGCTGGACGAGATCGGGCGCCGGGCTGGGCTGGCACAGCGGATCAGCGCGATCACCGAGCGGGCGATGCGCGGCGAGATCGATTTCGCCGGAGCGCTCCGCGCGCGGGTGGCGCTGTTGAAAGGGGCGCCCGTGGCGCTGCTCGAGGCGGTGGCCGGGCTCATCGAGCTCAGCCCTGGCGCGCGGACGCTGACGCAGACGATGCGGGCGAACGGCGCCTACACGGTGCTGGTGTCCGGCGGCTTCGACCGCTTCTCCGCTCTCGCCCGGGAGGCCTGCGGGTTCGACGCGGACCGCGCCAATCACTTGGTGGTGGCGGACGGCGTCCTTGCCGGGACGGTCGCCGAGCCGATCCTCGACCGCGACGGCAAGCGGGCCGTGCTGGAGGCGCTGTGTCGCGAGCGCGGCCTGCCCCTCTCGGCCGCGGCGGCCGTTGGCGACGGGGCCAACGACATTGCGATGATCGCGGCCGCCGGTCTCGGCGTCGGCTATCGCGGCAAGCCCGCGGTGAAGGCGGCGACCCGGTTCCACATCGACTACACGGACCTGACAACCCTGCTGTATTTTCAGGGGTATAGGCAGACGGAGTTCAAGGAATGAGTGAATGTCAAGTCATTCTCGAGCCCTGGCAGCCACGCACGGCAAAGCGTTGTACCAATTTGGTTTGATTCCCCCGCGAAAGCGGGGGTCCAGAGGACTGCAAATCCGTCACTCGCCCTGGACCCCCGCTTTCGCGGGGGAATCAAGGAGAGGAGTGTGCCGCACCGCAGTTTCACCTGAACAGATCCTTGTAGCGCTCGCGAAGCTTGGCTTTTTCCACCTTGCCCATGGCGTTGCGGGGGAGGTCGGCGGCGATGAAGACGGACTTCGGGTTCTTGAAGGCGGCGAGCTGCGCCCTCGTCGCGGCGAGCACGGCGGCGGGCGTCAGCGACTGTGCGCCGGGCTTGGCCACCACGACGGCCACGACGGCCTCGCCGAAATCCGGATGCGGCACGCCGATCACCGCGGATTCGGCGACGCCGGCGATGCCGTCGATCACGGTCTCCACCTCCTTGGGATACACGTTGAGGCCGCCGGAGATGATGAGGTCCTTGGAGCGGCCGACGATGTGCACATAGCCGCGCGCGTCGACGCGGCCGAGGTCGCCGGTCCTGAAGAAGCCGTCGGCGCGGAATTCCTCACGCGTCTTGGCCGGATTGCGCCAGTAACCCTTGAAGACGTTGGGACCGCGCACCTCGATGTTGCCGGTCTCGCCGGTCGGCAGAGCACGGCCGTCGGCATCGGCGATGCGCAGCTCGACACCCGGCAGCGCGAAGCCGACGCTGCCGGCGACGCGCTCGCCGTCCAGCGGATTGGAGGTGATCATGCTGGTCTCGGTCATGCCGTAGCGCTCGAGAATCGTGTGGCCGGTGCGCGCCTGGAAGGCGGTGAAGGTTTCCGGCAGCAGCGGCGCAGAGCCGGCGATGAAGAGCCGCATATTCCGGCAGGCCTCGCGCGTGAAGGCCGGATTGGCCAGCAGACGCACATAGAAGGTCGGAACGCCCATCATGACGGTGGCTCTGGGCAGCAGGCGGATCACCTCGTCGACGTCGAAGCGCGGCAGGAACAGCATGCCGGTGCCGTTGAGCAGCGTGCAGTTGATGGCGACGAAGAGTCCGTGGGTGTGAAAGATCGGCAGCGCGTGCAGCAGCGTGTCGCCCGGTCCGAAGCCCCAGGCCCGATGCAGCGCGACCGCGTTCGACGCCAGGTTCTGCTGCGTCAGCATCGCGCCCTTGGGGCGGCCGGTGGTGCCGCTGGTGTAGAGGATGGCGGCGAGGTCGTCGGCCTTGCGGCCGACGTCGCGCCAGGCCTCCCCTAGCCCGGCACAGGCGTCGGCGAAGCTGCCTTGGCCGGCGTCGTCGAGCGTGAAGGCGCGGCAGTCGCCGGCACGCGCCGCCGTCGCATCGAGCAGCGGCGAATCGGGCGCGCACACGACCACCCGCGGTTCGGCGTCGGCCAGGAAGTAGTCGACCTCGTCGCGCCGGTAGCCGCTGTTGAGCGGCAGATAGACGAGGCCGGCCCGCACACAGGCGAGATAGAGAAAGACGACCTGCGGCGATTTCGCCGCCTGCACCATGACACGGTCGCCGGGCTGCGCGCCGGCCGCGGCGAGGGCGTTGGCCATGCGGCCGCTCTCGGCAAGCAGGGCGCCATAGCTGAATCGCTGACCCTGCGGCGTCTCGATGAAAGTCGCGGCGAGGTCGCGCGGAAAGCGCGAGCGCAGCATCTCGTAGAGGCCGCCGCTCATCGCTGCCGCCGCGCGCGCCGCCCTGCATGATTCCGCGGCATCTTTTCGAGGCAGGGATGAAAACTTAGGCAGTCGCGGCGATGCAGCTGCCGCCGCTGCTTCCTTCTCCGATCGGCAAAGCGGCTGCTCCGGGGCCGCGTGCTCGCACTTTTGGGACTTTGGCACGCGTCTTGAATTGGCAGCGACAGTGCTGCGTTGCCGTGCGGATCACCGTGCGGCGCAGGCGCGGCGGCGTGACCAACGTGCTCAACGGGGCGGTGCATGAAGTTCATCATGGCAGTCATCAAACCATTCAAGCTCGACGATGTCCGCGAGGCCTTGACGCAGATCGGCGTGCAGGGACTGACGGTCACCGAGGCAAAAGGCTTCGGCCGGCAGAAGGGGCAGACCGAAATCTACCGCGGCGCCGAGTATGCCGTGAACCTGCTGCCCAAGCTCAAGCTCGAAATCGCGGTCGCCGACGCGATGTGCGAAGCCTGCGTCGAGGCCATCCAGAAGACCGCGTTCACCGGCCGCATCGGCGACGGGAAGATCTTCGTCTTCGACCTGCGGCAGACGGTGCGGATCCGGACCGGCGAAACCAACGAACAAGCGTTGTAGGAACAGAAACGATGATGCGGAGAGACAGACGACTGATGGGCGCGGCGGCGGTCGCCGCCATGGTGCTGACGCTGGCAACGCCGGCGCTGGCGGACGGACCGGCGCTCGACCGCGGCGACACGTCGTGGATGCTGACGTCCACGGCGCTGGTGCTGATGATGACGATTCCCGGGCTCGCGCTGTTCTACGGCGGCATGGTCCGCAAGATGAACGTGCTGGCGACGATGATGCAGAGCTTCCTCGTCACCTGCCTGGTGACGGTGCTCTGGATGGTCGTCGGCTACAGCCTGTCCTTCACCGAGGGCAACGGCTTCGTCGGGGGCTTCAGCCGCTTCTTCCTCGCCGGCATGGTGCCGGCGTCGACCAACTCGCTGGCGCCGACCATCCCCGAGTCGGTCTACATGTGCTTCCAGATGACCTTCGCGATCATCACGCCGGCCCTCATCGCGGGATCGTTCGCCGACCGCATGAAGTTCTCGGCGCTGGTGTGGTTCATGGGGCTGTGGCTGGTCCTGGTCTATTCGCCGATCGCCCACATGGTGTGGGGGCCGGGCGGCTGGCTCGGCGGCTCGGGCGTGCTCGACTATGCCGGCGGCACGGTCGTGCACATCAACGCCGGCGTCGCCGGCCTCGTCGCCGCCCTCGTCATGGGCAAGCGGCACGGCTATCCGAAGACGCCGTTTCCGCCGCACAACCTGGTGCTGACGGTGATCGGGGCCTCGCTGCTGTGGGTCGGCTGGTTCGGCTTCAATGCCGGATCGGCGGTCGCCGCCGACGTGCGCGCCGGCATGGCCATGGCGGCGACGCAGATCGCCACCGCCGCCGCCGCGCTCGGCTGGATGTTCGCGGAGTGGCTGATCAAGGGCAAACCCTCGGTGCTGGGCATCGCCTCGGGCGCCGTCGCCGGCCTCGTCGCGGTCACGCCGGCCTCGGGCTTCGTGCTGCCGAGCGGCGCGCTCATCATCGGCGTTGCTGCGGGCGTGCTCTGCTTCTTCGCCAGCACGAGCCTGAAGAACGCGATGGGCTATGACGACTCCCTCGACGCCTTCGGCGTGCACGCGATCGGCGGCGCCATCGGCGCCTTCCTGACCGGTATCTTCGCGACGATGGTCGTCACCGGCGCCACCGACCCGGTCGGCTGGATCGACGGCAATGCCGGCCAGGTGATCACCCAGATCAAGGGCATCGTCACGACCGTGGTCTACGACGCCATCGTCTCGTTCATCATCCTCAAGGTGATCGACATGACGCTGGGGCTGCGCGTATCCGAAGACATCGAACGCGACGGCCTCGACCTCAACCTGCATGGCGAGGTCGTGCAGTAGAACGGCTGCGTACTGTCGAGCTGCCGACGCCGGTCGGGCTCACTTGACCCGGCCGGCGTCCCATTTCGCGAAAGTCGATCCGGCGCGCGCCAGCTCGACGAGCAGCGGCGCCGGCTCGCTGCCGAAGCCGGCCGCGGCGTGCATCGTCTCCACATCGGCGAGGACGGCGGCCAGGCCGCGGGTATCGGCGGCAAACATCGGGCCGCCGCGGAAAGCCGGAAAGCCGTAGCCGTTGGCAAAGACGAGATCGATATCGCTCGCCCGCTGAGCGATGCCTTCCGCAAGGATCTTGGCCGCCTCATTGATCATGGCCGCTAGCGCCCGGCGTTGGATCTCGTCGTCCCCGACCGCGCGGCGCGTGATGCCCCGGCGAGTCGACTCGGCCTCGATCAAGGCGCGGACCTCGGGATCGGGCACGGGCTTCTTGGCGCCCTCCGGATAGAAGTACCAGCCGCGGCCGGTCTTGCGCCCGAAGCGGCCCTGCTCGCACAGCCGGTCGGCGACGGCGACGTAGCGCTCGCGCGGATCGCGGGCGGCGGCGCGCCGCTTGCGCGTCGCCCAGCCGATGTCGAGGCCGGAAAGATCCGAGACGGCGAACGGACCCATGGCGAAGCCGTAGGCCTCGAGGGCGCGGTCGATGTCTTCGGGCCAGGCGCCGTCCTCGACGAGATACTCCATCTGGCGCCGATAGGTCGAATAGATGCGATTGCCGATGAAGCCCTCGCAGACGCCGGCGACGACGGCGACCTTGCCGATCTGGCGCGCCAGCGCGAAGCCTGACGCGAGGACGTCGGGGGCCGTGGCCTTGCCGCGCACGATCTCGAGCAGGCGCATGACGTTCGCCGGGCTGAAGAAATGCAGGCCGACGACGTCCTGCGGACGCTGCGTGGCCGCGGCGATCCTGTCGACGTCGAGATAGGAGGTATTGGTGGCGAGCACCGCGCCGGGCTTCACGATCGCGTCGAGGCGGCGGAAGGTGTCGAGCTTGATGTCCATCTCCTCGAACACCGCCTCGATGACGAGGTCGACGCCGGTCAGCGCCGACCAGTCGTCGCCGAAGCCGATGCGGGCGAAGCGCTCGTCCGCGGCGCCGCTCGACAGCCGGCCGCCGGCGACGACGCGGTCGTAGATCGCGCGCACGCGCTCTCGCCCTTGCGCCACGGCAGCGGCATCGCGCTCGACGACGGCGACCGGCAGGCCGGCATCGGCGAGCGCCACGGCGATGCCGGAGCCCATCGTCCCGGCGCCGATGACGGCGGCGCGCGCGAGCGGGCGTGCCTTGGCGCCGGCGATTCCCGGCACCTTCTGCGCCAGGCGCTCGGCAAAGAACAGGTGGCGGAGCGCCTTCGCCTCGGTGCTGTCGCGCAGGGCGAGAAAGGTCGCGCGCTCGGTCCGCAGCGCGTCGGCGAAGGGCGTCGATGCGGCGAGCCGGACCAGCTCGACGGCCTTGGCGACGGCAGGCACACCGCGGGCCGCCCGCACGGCATCGCCGGCCGCCTTCTCCACCTCCGCAGCATCGGCCGGCGGAACCGCCGCCGTCGACAGGCGCCGCTTCCCGGCCCGCGCCACTTCCACCTGCGCCGCCGCCAACAAATCGCCCTCGACGACGCGGTCGACCATACCGAGCGAGAGCGCCTCCGGCGCCGCGACCCGCCGACCCGCCGCGATGAGCGCGATGGCACGAGCCATGCCGACGATACGCGGCAGCCGTTGCGTGCCGCCGGCGCCGGGGATGATACCGAGCTTCACCTCCGGCAGGCCGACGGTGGCATTCGGCGCGGCGATGCGCCGGTCGCAGGCGAGCGCCAGCTCGAAGCCGCCGCCGAGCGCGTTGCCGCCAATGGCGGCCACGATCGGCTGCGCGCAGGTCTCCATGACCGCGATGACATCCGGCAGCGAGGGTTCCAGCAGCGGCAGATCCATCTCGCGGATGTCGGCGCCGGCGACGAAATCGCGACCGGCGCCGGTGAGCACGATCCCGGTCGTACTCCGGTCCGACGCGAAGGCGCGGAATGCCGCGAGCAGCTCGCGCCGCACCGCCTGCGAGAGGGCGTTCACCGGCGGGTTGTCGATGGTGACGATTGCAACCGTGCCGACGCGCTGTATACGAACGGGTGAGGCGGCGGGGTCGGGCATGGCAGTCACTTGGCACAGGGCCCCCGCGTTTGCAACGTCGACCGCGGCGCCTGTAATGTTGCCCCCGCGCCCACGCCAATGGACGTCGACCGATGGCCCTCGACTCCGAAACCTTCGACCACCTGCTCGCCACCGTGCGGCGCTTCGTGCGCGAGCGGCTCGTGCCCAACGAGCATCGCGTTGCCGACAGCGATGCCATACCCGACGACATCGTTGCGGAGATGCGCTCGCTCGGCCTCTTCGGCCTCGCGATCCCCGTCGAATATGGCGGACTCGGGTTGGGCATGTCGGAAGAGGTGCGCGTCACCTTCGAGCTGGGACAGACCTCGCCCGTCTTCCGTTCGCGGTTCGGCACCAACATCGGCATCGGCTCGCAAGGCATCGTCATCGACGGGACGGAGGAACAGAAACGCGCCTGGCTGCCGCGGCTGGCCGCAGGCGAGATCACGGGATCGTTCGCGCTGACGGAGCCCGACAGCGGGTCCGACGCCGCGTCCCTGCGAACCACGGCAATCCGCAACGGCGAGGACTTCGTTCTCAACGGCACCAAGCGCTTCATCACCAACGCGCCCGAGGCTGGCGTCTTCACGGTGATGGCGCGCACGAATCCGGCCGAGAAGGGTGCCTCCGGCATCTCCGCCTTCCTCGTCGAGGCCAACACCCCTGGCCTGAAGCTCGGCAAAATCGACCGCAAGATGGGACAGCAGGGCGGCCATACCTGCGACGTCATCTTCGAGGACTGCCGCGTGCCGGCGCGCCAGCTGATCGGCGGCAAGGAGGGCCAGGGCTTCAAGACGGCCATGAAGGTGCTCGACCGCGGGCGGCTCAGCATCGCCGCGGTCTGCGTCGGGGTCGCCGAGCGGCTGATCCGCGACAGCCTCGCCTATGCGCTGGAGCGCAAGCAGTTCGGGCGGCCGATCGCCGAGTTCCAGCTGATCCAGGCGATGCTGGCCGACAGCCAGACGGAGGCCTACGCCGCCCGCACCATGGTGCTCGACGCCGCGCGCCGGCGCGACGCCGGCGAGGCGGTCACGCTCGAGGCCAGCTGCTGCAAGCTCTATGCGTCGGAGATGGTCGGCCGCGTCGCCGACCGCGCCGTCCAGATCCACGGCGGCGCCGGCTACATCGCCGACTACGGCGTCGAGCGCTTCTATCGCGACGTGCGCCTCTTCCGCCTGTATGAAGGCACCAGCCAGATCCAGCAGCTGATCATCGCGCGGCAGATGATCGAGAAGGCCAGGGCGTGACCGCGGCCGACGGAGAATCGCCGGCGCGACCCGGACTCGAGCGGCTGCTGCGCCCGACCTCGGTCGCGATCATCGGCGCCTCCGACGAGCCGACGCGCATCGGCGGCCGCCCCCTCGCCTATCTGCTCGCCGCCGGATTCAGGGGCGCCATCTATCCGGTGAACGCCAAGCGCACGACGGTGCAGGGTTTGCCGGCCTATCCGACGATCGGCGCCGTGGCCGACAGGGTCGACGTCGCCGTGATTGCGGTGTCGGCCGACCAGACGGTCGAGGTCGTGCGTGATTGCGCCGCCCGCGGCGTCGGCGCCGCCGTGATCTTCAGCGCCGGGTTCGCCGAGACGGGCGCCGCCGGCGCGCGGATGCAGGATGACATCGCCGCGGTCGCCCGCGCCGGCGGCATGCGCGTGCTCGGCCCCAACTGCCTCGGCGTCTTCAATACAGAGATCGGCTACTATCCGACCTTCACGACGACACTCGACCGCGGATTCCCGAAGCCCGGCGGGCTGTCGATCGTGAGCCAGAGTGGCGCCTTCGGCAGCCACCTCTTCTTCGTCGCCGTCGGCCGCGGCCTCGGCATGCGCTACTGGATCGCCACCGGCAACGAGTCCGATATCGATCTCGCCGAATGCCTGCAGGCAGTCGCCGAGGACCCGGGCACGCGCGTGATCATGGCCTATACCGAAGGCGTAAAGCACGGGCAGCGCTTCATCGCCGCGCTCGAAGCGGCGCGGTCGCGACGCAAGCCCGTCATCTTCATGAAGGTCGGCCGCTCCGAACTCGGCGCCGCCGCCGTCAGCTCGCATACGGCGTCGCTCGCCGGCGAAGACGCCATCTACGATGCCGTGCTGCGCCAATACGGCGCCTACCGCGCGCGCAGCCCGGAGGAGATGGTCGACATCGCCTACGCCGCCGCGGGCGGCCTCTACCCGCCCTCGAAGCGGCTCGGCCTGATCACGATCTCCGGCGGCGTCGGCGCGCTGATGGCCGACGACGCCACGGACCGCGGGCTCGAGGTGCCGCCGATGCCGGAGGCAGCGCAGCGCAAGCTCAAGCAGCTCGTGCCGTTCGCCGCACCCCGCAACCCCATCGATCTCACCGCGCAACCCTTCAACGACATCAAGCTGGTGGCGAAGAATCTCGAGATCGCGATGCGCGAGGGCGGCTATGACGCGATCGTCGCCTTCTTCACCAGCGTCGCCGGCTCGCCCGCGATCGCCGAGGCGTTGCGGCTCGCGATCCTGGATGTCCGGCGCCTGCGACCCGACTGCCTGTTCATCCTGTCGGCCGTCGTTCCGGACGCGATCAGGGCCGCCTACGAAGCCGATGGGGTGCCGGTGTTCGACGACCCCTCCCGCGCCGTGGCGGCGGTGGCAGCGCTCATGGCCTTCGGCACCTGGTTCCGCGGACCGCCACGGTTGCTACCCTCGGCACAAACGGCACGGCGCGCTCTCGGTCGCATCGAAGGCGAGCATGAGGCGAAGCTACGGCTCGCGGAATCGGGCATACCCATGCTGGACGAGCGGTTGGTTCGGACCGCCGATGAAGCGGTCGCGGCCTTTCACGACATCGGGAAGCCGGTCGTCCTCAAGATCGCCTCGTCGGACATCGCACACAAGACCGAGATCGGCGGCGTGCTCCTCAAGCTCGAAAACGATGCGTCCGTACGCGACGGGTTCGAGGTGCTGATGCGGCGTGCGCGCGACCGGGTGCCGACGGCGCGGATCGACGGCGTGATCGTTGCACCGCACGTCGCCGGCGGCGTCGAGGCGATTCTCGGCATCAAGCGCGATCCGATCTTCGGGCCCGTGGTCGTCTTCGGTCTGGGCGGCGTCTTCGTCGAGATCCTGCAGGATGTCGCGCTGCGGCTGGCACCCATCGACCGCGGCGAGGCGCTGGCGATGATCGGCGAGATCCGGGGGCGTGCCATTCTCGACGGTGCGCGCGGCAGGCCACCTTGCGATATCGAGGCGCTCGCGGATGCGCTCGCCAGGCTGTCGCAGTTTGCGACGGCGTATGCCGACGAGATCGAGTCGGTCGACATCAACCCCTTCCTCGTCATGCCGCGCGGCCAGGGCGGCTACGCCCTCGATGCACTCATCGTGCGCCGGCCGGGTTCCAGCAACCGAATTGACAGCCGATCGGCCGGGGATACATGATATATCCGTTTCGACCAGGGCGGTGCTGAGCCCCGGGCGAGACGGGGGCAAGCCATGAATCTGTCGCGCCATTCAGTCGACGCCGATCTCCGTGCGCGCGCCCGGCGGGTGATTCCCGGCGGCATGTGGGGACATCAGAGCACGGCACGGCTGCCGGCCGAGTACCCGCAGTACTTCTCGCGCGGCCGGGGCTGTCGCCTGTGGGATGCGGACGGACGCGAATACATCGACTTCATGTGCGCCTGGGGACCGATGGTGCTCGGCTACGGTGATCCCGACGTCGAGGCCGCAGCGGATGCCC
>JBKOWC010000332.1:0-4424 GCA_046724215.1 Pseudomonadota bacterium
GGCATCGCCCGCGCGGGCCGCCTCGACCGCGGCATTGAGGGCCAGCAGGTTGGTCTGGAAGGCGATCTCGTCGATCATGCCGACGATGTCGGAGATCTTCTGCGAGGACTGCTCGATCTCGGCCATGGCCGACACCGCCGAGGTCGCCACCTGACCGCCGGTTTCGGCCGCCGTGCGGGCGGCAACGGCGAGCTGGCTCGCCTGGCCGGCGTTCTCGGCCGACTGCTGGACGGTGGTGTTGAGCTGGCGGACCGAAGCCGAGATCTCCTCCAGGCTCGCCACCTGCTCCTCGGTGCGCGACGACAGGTCGGTGGCGCCGGTGGCGATCTCGGCCGTCGAGGCCTTGATCGCGCCCATGCCCTCGACCGTCTGGCCGACGATCTGCGCCAGCTTCTCGGCGGTGAGGTTGGCATCGTCCTTCAGCTTCAGGAAATCGCCGTGGTAGTTGCCGCTGACCCGCTTGGAGAGGTCGCCGGTGGCCATCGCCGACATCATGCCGACAACCTCGCCGACGGCGGAGCTGACTGCTTCGAGCAGGCCGTTCATGCCTTCGCCCAGCTTCTGGAAGAAGCCGGTCTTGCCGGCCGTATCGATGCGCTTGGTGAGGTCGCCGGCGGCGGCGGCGCTCACGACCTGCGCCACCTCGGCGCCGGCCGCCTCTTCGAGCTTACGCTGGGCCTCGGCGGCCTGGCGCTGGCGCTCCTCCTCGGCCTTGATCTGGGCGTCGAGGCGCTGCTTCTCGATGGCATTGTTCTTGAAGACCTGGACGGCGTTGGCCATCGAGCCGATCTCGTCCTTGCGGCCCAGCGCCGGCACCTCGACCGCGTTGTCGCCGGCCGAGAGCTTGCTCATGGCGTCGGTCATGCGCACGATCGGCGTGGCGATCGCGCGGCCGATGAGCCAGGCGAGCACGAAGCCGAGGGCGATGCCGCCGAGCGCGACGAGCGACATCACGTTGAGCGACAGCGAAATTGTGCCTTCCATGCTCTTCTGGCTGTCGTCGGCGTCGCCGCTTGCCGTCTTCGCGATCTGATTGGCCGCATCGTTGAACTTGCCGGCGATCGCCGGCAGCGTCTTGTTGGCCAGCTCGTCCACCGACGCCGACAGCTCGCTCGACCGCGCCACCGCCTTGCGATAGGTGTCGATGTCCGCATTCAGCTGGTCGATCGCGCCGGCCAAGCTCGTCCCGGCGGTGGACTTCGCCAGCTGCGCCATCACCGTCGCCAGGTCCTCGAACGCCTTGTCGGCCTTGCCCTGGGCGTCGGCGTTGTGGCGGCCGATCACGATGTTGACGTAAAGGCGCGCCTTCATGACGTCATAGAGCGCCGTGTTCGCCAGCACCGAGGCATCGCTGTTGCCAGCCTTGGCCGCGTCGGTGGCGAACTGCTCCAGGAACCCTGCCGTCGCCGGTCCGATCTTGTCGAGGGTCTCCTCGATCAGCGTCTTCTGCTCGTGCTTCATGTCGACGGCCTTCTGGAAGCCTTCGAGATATTCCTTGTAGCCGTTGACGAGCTCCTGCAGCTTCTGGCGGTCATCGGCGTCATGGATGCGCGCGTCCGCCTGCTGCAGCGTGGCCTCCAGTGCCGCCTTCGCGTCCGGGAACTTGGCCAGCGCGTCCTCGCTGCCGGTGTTGAGGAATTCCCGCGCCTGGCGGCGCAGGACGGCAACATCGCGCTCGATGCCGACCGCCGTCACTTCGATGTCCTGGCTGTGGCCGTAAACCTCGGTCTCACCTCCGACCTTTGTGAGGCTGTAGTAGCCGGTGCCGCCGAGAACGGCGACGATCGCCAGAACGGACGCGAAGCCGAGCAGGACCTTCGTCTTCAATTTCATGTTGCCGAAGACCGACGACGGGCCGGCGTCGGATTTGTTCGTCTTGGAAGACATCGAGTGAAATCCCTTATGTGGATGAATTGACGATTGACGTTAAGAATTCGATTCGAGCAGGAACCGCCGGTTCAGGTTCTGTACCGGCCGCGCGTTCATCGGAAACAGGCCGGCGAACTTCGCGATCTGCGCCGGCGCGGCCTCGACGGGATCCTTGAAAACGGTCCAGGTCACGACCTCGCCGCATCCCCTAGTGTCCATCCTTCAGTATCAGTGCACGGTCGCCGCGACGCGCTCGACCGCGACCAGGGCGATCATCTGCTCGGCCACGGTGACGAGGCCGTCGAGGCAGTCGCCGGCGCCCGAGCCCTCCAGCACGGGGACCGGCTTGATGTCGCCCTTCGGCAGCGTGACGATGTCGGACACGGCGTCGACGAGGATGCCAATGGTCCGGCTGCCGACCTGGACGACGATCACGACGTGGGCGCTCGACGGCTCCGTGCCGCCCTGGCCGAAGCGGGCGCGCAGGTCGAGGATCGGCACGATCGTGCCGCGCAGGTTGATGACCCCGCGGACGAACTCCGGCGTGTTCGGCAGCTGGGTCGTCGCCGACCAGGCGCGGATCTCCCGCACCAGCTGGATGTCGATGCCGTAGTGCTCTTCGCCGACTTTGAAGGACACCACCTGCATCGTGCCGTCGCCGGAATAGGCGCCGACCGTCGACGTCTCGCTCGCCGCTTCGTTCGTATCGTTGGGCTGCATGGAATTTGCTCCTATCTAATGAATGCTCAAATCAAGCTGCTTTGCGGTTGCGCTCGCCGCGCGCAATTCCGCAGATGCCGGCCACGTCGAGGATGAGCGCGACCCGGCCGTTGCCGAGGATCGTGGCGCCGGAAATGCCGGCGATGGCCTGGTAGTTGGCCTCCAGGCTCTTGATGACCACCTGCTGCTGGCCGACGATCTCATCGAGCACGATGCCGACCTTGTCGCCGTGCCCGGCCTCGACGACGACCACGAGGGCCCTGGAGGCATCGGTGGCCGCGTCGGCGACGCCGAACATGCGCCCGACATAGGCGAGCGGCAGATATTCCCCGCGCATCAGCAGGAGGTCGCCGCCGCCGGGCAGCGGCCGGATGTCCTTCTCGGTCGGCCGCAGGCTCTCGACGATGTTGGTAAGCGGCACGACGTAGATGTCGTTGCCGACGCGCACGGTCATGCCGTCGAGCACCGCCAGCGTCAGCGGCAGGGTCAGCGTGAAGGTCGAACCCTGGCCGGGCACCGACCGGATCGAGACGCGGCCGCCCATGCGTTGGATGTTGGAACGCACGACGTCCATGCCGACGCCGCGGCCGGAGATGTTGGAGACCTGTTCCGCGGTCGACAATCCCGGCAGGAAGATGAGGTCGTCGATCTGGCCGTCGGTCAGCGACAGGTCGGCGGGGATCAGGCCCTTCGACACGGCCTTCTGGAAGACCCGCTCACGGTTGATGCCTTTGCCGTCGTCGGCGATCTCGATGATGATGCGTCCGCCGGCGTGGCCGGCCGACAGCCGCACGGTACCTTCGGCCGGCTTGCCCGCGGCCTCGCGCTCGTCCGGCGGCTCGACGCCGTGGTCGACGGAGTTGCGCATCATGTGCACAAGCGGATCGTAGAGCTGCTCGATCACGGTCTTGTCGATCTCGGTCTCCTCGCCATGGAGGACGAGGCGCACCTTCTTGCCGGTCGCAGCCGCCACTTCGCGGACCAGGCGCGGCATGCGCTGGAACACCGATTTCACCGGCTGCGCCCGCATCGCCATCACGCTGTCCTGCAGGCTGCGCGTGTGCTGCGAAAGCTCCTCGATGCCCTTGATGAGGCCGCCGAACTTGTCGGTCGGCAGGCCGCCGAGATGCTCGGTCAGCATGGCCTGGCTGATGACGATCTCGCCGACCAGGTTGACCACCTTCTCCAGCTTGTCGAGATCGACGCGGATCGAGCTGACCTGCGGCGTCGTCGGCGCGGCGCCGTCCTTCGGCGGCAGCGGCGCGTTCTTGGCCGGGTTCGGCGCCGCGGTGTCGGTCGCCGGTGCGGCTTCTTCCGCGATGACTGCCGGAGTCGCCTCGACCGGCGGCTCCATCGGCAGTTCCACGGCCGGCTCTGCGGCTTCCGCGACCTGTTCCGCCGGCTCGACGGCGGTCTCGGCAGCCGGCTCCTCTGCGGGAACCGGCTCCGGCATGGGCGGCGACAGGTCGACGATCTCGAGATCGCAATCGTCGCTGGCGAACTCGAAGACATCGCGGATGGCGTCGATGGCAGCCGGCGTTTCCAGCTCGATGGTCCAGCGCAGGTAGGCGGCTTCCGGGTCGATGTCGTCGAGCGCCGGCACCGCCGATTGGTCGACCTCGACGGTGGCCATACCGAGGCCCGCAAGCTCGCGGATCAGCAGCAACGGCTCGTTGGCGCGCTTGAACATGTCGGCGCGCGGGGCGAACAGGATGCGGTAGCGGTGCGAGATCGGGACCGGCTCGGACGCCGCGGCCGCCGGCGCGGCCGGCTTCGGCGTCTCGGCGGCGGCGGGCTTCGGCCTGTCTCTTATACACATCTCCGAGCCCACGAGA
>JBKOWC010000287.1:0-6624 GCA_046724215.1 Pseudomonadota bacterium
GCCCAAGGGATGCGCCTTCGGGCCGCGCTGCCGCTATCGTTTCGATAAATGCGGCGAGCGACCGGCCCTGTCCGGGAGCGGCGGCCATGAGGCCGCCTGTTTCCTCACGGCAGAAGCGCGCGAGACCGCTTGGTCCGTGCGCAGGCCGCCGGTCGCGGGGGCCGCAAGAGCCCTGACCCGGCGTCCACCGTGCCGCTGCTGGAGGCGATCGGCCTCAGCAAGAACTTCTCGCTGGGTGGGCATCTCTCGCCCGGTGGGCGCAAGACCGTGCACGCGGTCGATAACGTCTCCCTCAAGATCTGGCCGGGCGAGACGGTGGGTCTGGTCGGCGAATCCGGCTGCGGCAAATCGACCTTCGGCCGCTGCCTCGTGCGTCTCTATGACATCACCGACGGCCAGCTGCTCTTCAAGGGCAGGGACATCTCGAAATATGGCCGGCGGCAGCTGCGGCCGATCCGCGAAGAGATGCAGATGGTGTTCCAGGATCCCTACGCCTCGCTCAATCCGCGTCGGCGGGTCGGCGATCTGATCGCCGAGCCGTTGCGCGTGCACGGCCGGCGTACTCGCGCCGAGATCGCGGCCCGCGTGCGCGAGCTGATGGGCCTGGTGGGCCTGCTGCCCGACCATCTCGAACGCTTCCCGCACGAATTCTCCGGCGGCCAGCGCCAGCGCATCGGCATCGCCCGCGCGCTCGCGCTTGAGCCGCACCTGATCGTGGCCGACGAACCGGTGTCGGCGCTCGACGTCTCGATCCAGGCGCAGATCGTCAACCTGCTTGCGGATCTGCAGGACCGACTCGGCCTTACCTATGTCTTCATCGCCCATGATCTGAGCGTCATCCGCCAGGTGTCCGATCGGACCGCCGTCATGTATCTCGGCTCGATCCTCGAGCTGGGACCGACCGACACGGTCTATGCCGCGCCGGCACACCCCTACACCGAGGCGCTGATCTCGGCGGTCCCGGTACCGGCCGTCGACAGGGCCGCCCGCGCTCGCATCGTCCTGACCGGCGATGTGCCCAGTCCCATCGACCCGCCGGCCGGCTGCCGATTCCATCCGCGCTGCCGCTACGCGCAGGAGCGCTGCCGTGTCGAGCGCCCGGTCCTGCGGCCGGTCGGCGGCGAGCGCGAGGTGGCCTGCCACTTCCCGCTGGACGGCGGCCATGCCGTCGCCGCAGCAGCACAATAGCGATTCGGAAACGGGAGCGACCGAACAGATGACCGATCAGCCCCTGCTCGCCGGCCGCCGCGCGCTCGTCACCGGCGCCGGATCGGGAATCGGCAGCGCCATCGTGCAGGCACTGGTGAAAGCCGGCGCGCGCGTGGCGGCGACCGACAAGAACGGCGAGTCGGCCGCGGCGCTCGCCCGTTCGCTCGGCAATGCCGTCACGTCCTACACCCTGGACGTAACCGACGCGGCAGCGACCGAGCGCGTCTTCCGAGAAGTGGTCGCCGGGTTCGGCGGCCTCGATCTGGTCTGTGCCAACGCCGGCGTCTCCACCATGAATCGGGTGACGGACCTGACCGAGGCTGAGTGGGACTTCAACATGGACATCAACGCCAAGGGCGTGTTCCTCACCGACCAGGCGGCGGTCCGCCATTTCATCGCCGCCGGCGTCAAGGGCGTCATCGTCAACACGGCATCGCTCGCCGGCAAGATCGGCGCGCCTCTGCTGGCGCACTACGCGGCGAGCAAGTTTGCCGTCGTCGGCTTCACCCAGTCGCTGGCCAAGGAGGTGGCGCCGCACGGCATCCGCGTGAACTGCGTCTGCCCGGGCTTCGTGCGCACGAGCATGCAGGAGCGCGAGATCGTCTGGGAAGCCAAGCTGCGCGGCATGACGCCGGAGGCCGTGCGCCTGGAATACGTGTCGCTGACGCCCCTCGGCCGCATCGAGGAGCCGGAGGATGTCGCCGAGGTCGTGCTGTTTCTCGCCAGCGATATGGCGCGCTTCGTGACGGGCGAGGCCGTCAACGTCACCGGCGGCGTGTTGATGGACTGAACCGGCGGATCTTGTACGCAAGATATCGACACCCGGCGGCATCGCCGAATCGCAAGGCTGATATGGCAGCGACGCATACGGAACGTCGCAGGTCGGCCTCGCATGCTTGGCGGCGGGTGTCTCCGGCATTATGATCGCCGCCAATGAATGACGCCGGTTGCCAACAACGCATGTGGCGGCCGGGCAGATCTGGGGGAGGGATGTCCGCGGGATCGTCGGCGTTTCGCAGGGCCGTCCGTGCGGCCGTGCCGCACATCATCCTGATTGCGTTTTCGGCGGCGATCCTCCTGCCGCTGCTCTGGCTCGCGCGCGTCGCCTTCACCGACAAGCTCACCGCCTACAAGCTGCCGCCGGAGTGGGTCGCGCCGCATCTGAACAATTTCATCGAGATCTTCGAGTCCTACAACTTCGCCGGCTATTTCACGAACAGCCTGGTCGCCGCGGTCGCCTCGACGGCGATCGCGCTGCCGCTGGCGACGGCGATGGCCTATGCCTTCGCGCGCCTCAACACCGGGGGTGCTGCGCTGCGCCTCTTCGTGCTGGCGAGCCAGATGCTGCCGCCGGTGATCCTGGTGCTGCCGATCTACACGCTCTTTCAGATGAGCGGCCTCATCAACACCTATGCCGGCCTCATCATCGCGCACCTTACCATCAGCATCCCGTTCCTCGCTTGGATGCTCGTGGCCTTCTTCCTGGGCGACATCGAGCAGCTGGAACAGGCGGCGCGGGTCGATGGCGCGACGCGCTTTCAGGCATTCCTGCGCATCGCCGTGCCGGTGGCGGCCCCCGGCCTGCTGGCGGCGGGTCTGCTGTCGTTCATCCTCAGTTGGAATGAATTCCTCTTCGCGCTCATTCTCACGGGCAAGGCCACGAACACGCTCCCGGTCGGCCTCTCCACCTTTCAGACCCAGCGCGGAGTCGACATCGCGCTCGTGGCGGCGGGCACGCTGGTCTCGATCCTGCCCGTGCTGGTGCTGCTGCCGTTCATGCGGCGCTACCTGATCAAGGGGCTGTCGCTGGGAGCGCTGAAGTGATGCAGGTTTTGCAGGCGGAGACGCGGAGAATCGTAGGGGCGGCCGGCGGCGGCCCATCTATCCGGCGCACAATGCGTCGAGAGGCGGACCGCGTGCGTTCGCCGCGCGCCCGTACAAATTCTCCGCGCCTCTGCGTGCCAAGAAGCTCCGGGCGACGCCGTCGCCGAAGGGCTCGATTGAACGCCAATAAACAAGGGAGAGACGCCAATGAAGAGACTGCTGCTTGCGGGCGTTGTCGCGCTGGGCTTCGCGGCCGGCGCCCAGGCCCAGACCATCAACATCCTGATGGAGAACGTGCCCGACACGCATTTCGTCCAGGACCTGCTGCCGGAATTCAAGGCCAAGACCGGCATCGACGTGCAGATCGAGGCCATCAGCTACATCGACATGCACTCGAAGCTGGTGCCGCAACTGTCGGCGCCGACCGGGAGCTACGACGCGATCGTCGTCGATTTCTACTGGGTTGCCGAGTTCACCCAGGCCAACAACGGCGCCGGATGGCTGATGCCGCTCGACGATCGCATCAAGAAGGACAACGTCGACACGTCGGTCTACATCCCGAGCCTGATGAACCTCGTCGGCAGGGTGAACGGCGTCACCTATATGCTGCCCTTCTACAACTACTCCATGGGCATCATCTATCGGAAGGACCTGCTGGAGGATCCGAAGGAGCAGGCGGCATTCAAAGCCAAGTACGGCATCGACCTCAAGATACCCGCGACCTGGGATGAGTACCGCAAGCAGGTGGAGTTCTTCTCCCGCGACACCGACGGCGACGGAAAGATCGATTTCTACGGCACCATCAACCAGGGTCAGCGCGGCGACTGCATCTCCATGCAGTGGTCGAACTATCTCTACGCCAACGGCGGCCAGTACCACGACGCCAACTGGAAGGGCACGTTCAACAGCGAGGCCGGCGTAAAGGCCATCAACGACTTCAAGGACGATATCGCCAAGCACGGGCCGGTCGGGGCCGAGGCCTTCTGCTTCGATGAAGCCAGCAACGTCTTCGCCCAGGGCAAGGCCTACAGCTTCGTGACTTTCAACATCCTGCTGTCGGGCTTCGACGACCCGGCGACATCGACGATCGTGGGCAAGGCCTCGATCGCGCCCAACCCGGTCGGCGGCCTCAACGGCGGCTGGGGCTGGGCGATTCCGAATTCGAGCCCGAACAAGGACGCGGCCTGGACCTTCATCAAATGGATCGAATCGAAGGAGGCCGTGAAGAAGCGCACGCTGGCCGGCGGCGCACCGACCCAGGCCTGGGTGTTCGACGATCCGGAGGTCGTGGCGAAGCGTCCCTACATGGACAAGCTGAAGACGCTCGTCGCGACCGCGCAGGAGTTCCCGACCTTCAAATATACGGTCGATTTCGTGGAGGTGCTCGGCCGCGAACTCAATCTGGCGGTGACCGGACAGAAGGATCCGAAGGCGGCTCTCGACCTGGCGACGGAAGAGTTCAACAAGCTGGCCGTGAAGGCCAAGTTGCTGAAGGAGTAGGCAGGGAAGCTGAATTCACCCCACAGAGGCAGAGGCGCAGAGATAAGGAGGGGAACACGGGAGAACGTCGGTCAGGGAGTTGAGCGCCAAGGGCGCGCGGGAATCCTTGTCTCGCCCGGCATCGCGACCCTCGCCTCGGCGAAGGTTTCTCTCTTGATCCTCTGCGTCTCTGTGCCTCTGCGGTTCACCTGAATAGTCGATGACCGTTTCCGCCATCAGAACCAACGAGATCGCGCGCAATGACCGGCGCTTCGGTTGGGCGATGACGGCGCCCGGGCTGGCGGCGCTCGTTCTTGTCGTCTCGATGCCGCTGCTGCTCACCATCTACACCAGCGCCTTCGACTACACGATCACGGAGCCGACCTACGACACTTTCGTCGGCGTCAGCAACTACGCGGCCGCGGTCGCGGACAGCTCCTTCGCCGAGTCACTCTGGGTGACGCTGAAGTTCGTCATCGCCGTCGTCGCCGTCGAGTTCGTGATCGGGTTCTTGGTGGCGCTGATGCTGAACGCGGTCGAACGGCTCAAGGACGTCTACTACCTGATCCTGCTGATGCCGCTGTTGATCAATCCGGTCGTGGTGGCGCTGATCTGGAAGATGTTCCTGCACCCGAACCTCGGCATCGTCAATTACCTGCTGGGCCTTGCCGGCATCTCGACCGTGAACTGGCTCGGGGTCGACTTGGCGTTCTGGACGGTCGTGCTCGTGGACGTATGGCAGCAGGTATCGTTCATGATCATTCTGCTGCTGGCCGGCCTATCGGCCCTGCCGCGCGAACCCTACGAGGCCGCGCGCATGGAGGGCGCCACCGTCGTCCAGTCCTTCGTCCACGTCACGCTTCCGCTGATGCGGCCCGTGATCGTGGTGACGCTGCTGATCCGCCTGATCTTTGCGATCAAGACATTCGACCTCATCTACATCATGACGCGGGGCGGCCCGGGCTCGCTCACGGAGCTGATCAGCTATCGCATCTACCGAATGGCCTTCTACACCCATTTCGGCGAGGCGGCGGCTGCTTCCGTCCTCCTGCTGATCGTGGTGCTGGCGCTCACCGCCTATCTCTACCGCTACATGCGCTCCCTGGCGTGACCCTCCATGGCCGACATCAACCTCATCAACCTCAACAAGGTCTACCCGCCGGACGTGAAGGCGGTGGAGGACGTGAACCTGCACGTGCGCGACGGCGAGTTCATGATCCTGCTAGGCCCGTCCGGCTGCGGCAAGTCGACGACGCTGCGCATGATCGCCGGGCTCGAGACCATCACCTCGGGCGACCTCTATCTCGCGGACAAGCGCATCAACGATGTCGACCCGCGCGACCGCAACCTGGCGATCGTGTTCCAGAACTACGCGCTCTATCCGCACATGACCGTGCGCGCGAACCTGAGCTTCGGCCTGCGGCTGCGCCGCCAGCCGAAGGCAACGATCGACAAGCGCGTGCGCGAGGTGGCGGAGATGCTGGGCATCCAGGAGCTGCTCGCCCGCAAGCCGGCGGCGTTGTCAGGCGGCCAGCGCCAACGCGTGGCGCTCGGCCGCGCACTCGTCCGCGATCCCGTCGCCTTCCTGCTCGACGAGCCGCTCTCCAACCTCGACGCCAAGCTCCGCGCCAGCATGCGCACCGAGCTCATCAAGCTGCACCAGCAGCTCGGCCGCACGATCATCCACGTCACCCACGACCAGGTCGAGGCCATGACCATGGGACAGCGGATCTGCATCATGAAGGATGGCCGCATCGTCCAGGTGGGGCCGCCGCTCGAGGTCTACCGCAACCCCGCCAACACCTTCGTCGCCGGCTTCCTGGCCAGCCCGCCGATGAACCTGCTGGAGGCGCGGCTGGAGGGCGAGGGGAGCGGCCTGGCCGCGGTGCATGGCGGCCTGCGCCTGCCGATCCCCCTCGAATACCTGCCGGCCTATGGCGGCTACAAGGACAAGGCCGTCATCCTCGGCATCCGGCCGGAGGACATGTATGACGAGCCGGTCATGGGCGGCGTCGGGGTCGAGGCGGAGATCGTCGCCGTCGAGGCGCTCGGCCCGGAGACCATCCTGGTGGCGACGGTCCCCGGCGGTGCCGAAGTGTCGGCGCGGCTCGG
>JBKOWC010000246.1:0-4566 GCA_046724215.1 Pseudomonadota bacterium
TCGGCGGTGAAGCCCGCCAGGTTGTCGAAGGTCACGAGGCCGCCCTGCGCGTCGCGGCTGGAGCAGCGGTAGCGCTGCGCGACGCGCGTGACCGTCAATTCCGGCGCCTTGACGTAGAGCATCGGGATGTCGGGCTGCTGCCCGGTTTGCAGCGGCAGCCGGTTGATCACGAGCGTGTTCGTGAAGGGCGTGACCGAGATGTCCACATCGAGGCAGCCGTCGAACTCGCGCAGCTCGACGTCGCGTTCGCCCCTCCAGTGGCCCTGCCCGTCGCTGCGCAGGGTCTTGAAGGCCTCGCCGTGGGGTGTGTAGGCCTCGAGCACGACCTTGCGGGTGCGCCAGGCGTCGTCGGTCTTGATCTTGTAGAGGAGGCGGAACGGCGTCCCCGCCTCGACCGCCATGACGACACCGGCGGCGATGTAGCCGCCATCGCTGGCGCGCAGCCGCAGATGCTCCAGCCCCGGGCCGTCGATCGGCGCCCAGAACAGCGTGCGGTCGAGCTCGGCGTCATAGTCCATTACGGCAGCAGCACGGTCGATCCGGTCGTCTTGCGGGACTCCAGGTCGCGGTGGGCATGGGCGGCGTCGAACAGCCGGTAGGTCTGGTTGATCTCGATCTTCACGGCGCCGCTCTCCACGACATCGAACAGCTCCGCCGCCATCGCGACCAGATCCTGGCGCTTGGCCGCATAGTGCATGAGGGTGGGCCGGGTGAAGAAGAGCGAGCCCTTCTGGCTGAGGAGGATGCCGTCGAACGGCGGCACCGGTCCCGAGGAATTGCCGAAGCTCACCATCAGGCCGAGCGGCGCCAGGCTGTCGAGCGAGTGCAGAAAGGTGTCCTTGCCGACGCTGTCATAGACGACGGGAACGCCGGCGCCGCCGGTGATCTCGCGGACGCGCTTCGGCACGTCTTCGACGCGATAGAGGATCGTGTGGTCGCAGCCATGGGCGCGCGCCAGCTCCGCCTTCGCCGTCGAGCCGACCGTGCCGATGACGGTGGCGCCGAGCTGCTTGGCCCACTGGCAGAGGATAAGACCGACGCCACCGGCGGCGGCGTGGACGAGGATGGCGTCGCCGGCCTTGACCCGGTAGGTGCGGCGCAGGAGGTACTGCGCCGTCAGGCCCTTCAGCATGATCGCCGCGGCCGTGCGGTCGTCGACGCCGTCGGGCAGCTTCACCAGCTTCTCGGCCGGCATGTTGCGGGCCTCGCTGTAGGCGCCGATGGGGCCGGTACCGTAGGCGACACGATCGCCGACCGCGAACTCGTCGACCCCCTCGCCGACGGCTTCGATCACGCCGGCGGCCTCCAGGCCGAGGCCCGACGGCATGGCCGGCACCTGGTAGAGGCCGGTGCGGTGATAGGTGTCGATGAAATTCAGGCCGACCGCCTTGTGGCGCACCCGCACAGAGCCGGCGCCCGGCGAACCGATAGGAATTTCCTCCCAGGTCAGGACCTCCGGACCGCCGGTGCGATTGAAGCGGATGGCATGGACATTCTGCATGACGGGTCAGCGGCTCCTAGGCGAGATGCTTGCTGAAGAATTGGGCGGTGCGCTCGTTGGCCTGCTTGGCGGCCGCGGCGTTCCACGCCTGGCCCCCGACGCGGGCGAAGGCATGGTCGCAGCCGGGATAAACATGGATCGTGACGCCGCTATTCCGCCCGAGCGCCGTCTTGATCTTCTCCTGTGCCTCCTTGGGCTGATACTTGTCCTCGCCGGCGAGGTGCATCAGGAGCGGCTTGGTAATGGCGCTCGCCTCGTTGAGGAGGTTTTCGATGCCGCCGCCGTAGTAGCTGACATTGCAGTCGGCGTTCGAGCGCGTCGCCATCAGATAGGCGAGCTTGCCGCCGAGGCAGTAGCCGACCGAGGCGGCCTTGCCGGAGCAGGCCGGCTGCTTGCGCAGGTGATCGAGGCTGGCGATCAGGTCCTGCACGCCCTTGGCCTCGTTGAAGCCCTGGTAGAACTCGAAGCCGCGTTTCCATTCGGCCTCGGTCTTGTCGGTCAACTGAACGCCCGGCTCCTGGCGCCAGAAGATGTCCGGGCAGAGCGCGACGTAACCCTGGGCCGCGAAGCCGTCGCAAAGATCGCGCATCACCTTGTTGACGCCGAAAATTTCCTGGATGACGAGAAGCCCCGGCGCTGTCTTGCCGGGCGCCAGCGTCTTCGGTGTGGCGAGATAGGCGCCGAAGCTGCCGTCGGGGCACGCAACCATCGTCTCGGCCATGGGATTCTCCTCTGGCTCGGCGCGACGTCCGTCGCAGATGACGCGGCGCAAGATAGCGCTGCGCCCGAGGGCTTGTCACGCGGCGCGCAAGGCGCCCTCAAGTTGCAACAGGAAGCGCTTGGTCTCGAGCCCGCCGGGGCTCGTGTAGCCGCCGATGCGGGCGCCGCTGGCGAGCACGCGATGGCAGGGGATCAGGATCGGCATCGGGTTGCGGCCGCAGGCGCCGCCGATGGCGCGTGGCCCGCTGTCGAGCTGCCGGGCGAGGTCGGCGTAACTGCGGGTCCTGCCGTAGGGGATCTCGCGCATCGCCTTCCAGACCGCCTGCTGGAACGGCGTTCCTTCGGGCGCCCGCGGCAGATCGAAGCGCCGCAGCTCGCAATAGAAGTAGGCGTTCAGCTGCTGTGCCGCAGCCGCCAGAACCGGCGTGTCACTCTCGACGACGGCGGTACCCCAATCGAGCGCGACGATCCTGCCGTCGCGCTCGCTGACGACGAGCGAGCCGACGGGAGATGCCACGGTGACCTGGCGCGTGTGCACCGAGGCTATCCGAGGGCGAGGGCCTGGCTCAGCCCGGCCGCGTCGGTGATCGGCAGCGAGCAGGTGGCGCCGCGGCAGACATAGGCCGTGGCGGTGCCGTTCGCCTGGGTCTTTCCGGCCGCCGGATGGCCGGCGGGCAGGCGCTCGCCGGGGGCGATGATCGAGAGGATGCGGTTCGGCAGCGAGCGCCCGTGCACGGCCGCGAGCAGGGCACGGGTGTCGGCGGCGGCGCGCGCGCCGATGATGACGATCTGCTGGGCGGTCTGCAGCAGCTCGTTGCTGTTGAGCAGCGTGGCGAGGGAGAAGAAGCTGCGCCCGAGCTCGCCCGAGAAGGCCGCGATGACGGCGTCGGCGCGCGCCCGGTACCGCTCCTCGCCGGTGAGGTAGTAGAGCCGAGCGAGCACGCCGACGAGGGTGCCGTTGCCGGAGGGCACCGCGTTGTCGGCGGCGTTCTTGGTGCGCAGGATGACGTCGGCCGTATCGTCGGCCGAGAAGAAATAGCCGCCGCCGGCGTCCCAATAGTGACGGTCCAGCAGGTCGATCCAAGCCTCGGCCTGACGCAGATAGGACGCCTCGAGGGTGGCCTCGTAGAGCGCCAGCGCGGCCCGGCAGAGATGCGCATGGTCGTCGAGCGTCGCCGGATGCTTCGCCTCTCCGTTGCGCCAGCTGTGCCGGAGGCGCCCGTCGACCACGAGATTGCCGACGACGAAGGCGAACGCGTCGGCGGCCGCCGTTAGCCAGGCAGGCTCGCCGAAGACCTGGCCGGCATTGGCGAGCGACGCGATCATCAGGCCGTTCCAATCGGCCAGCACCTTGTCGTCCCAGCCGGGACGAATGCGGCCGGCCCGCAGCGCCAGGAGCTTCTCGCGCGCCGCCGCCAGACGCGCTTCCGCGGCGGCATCGAGCGGCTGCGGATGCGCGATGCGGTTGAGGATGTTGTGGCCTTCCCAGTTACCGGCCGCGGTCACGTCGTAGACGGACTTGAAGGCCGCGGCCTCGGGCCCTAGAGCCGCGTCGATCTCGGCGGCGCTCCAGACATAGAACTTGCCTTCCTCATGCTCGCTGTCGGCGTCGAGCGAGCTGGCGAAGCCGCGATGGCCGCCGATGCCGGCGGCGGCGCGCATCTCGCGCAGTACCCAGCCGATGGTTTCGCGGATGCGCTCGGCGAAGAGTGGCGTGCGCGTCTCCTGCCAGACCAGCGTCAAGAGGTCGATCAGCTGCGCGTTGTCGTAAAGCATCTTCTCGAAATGCGGGACGAGCCATTGGTCATCGACCGAATAGCGGGCGAAGCCGCCGCCGAGATGATCGTAGATGCCGCCCTGGCTCATGCAGGTGAGGGTATGGACGACGGCGTCGCGCAGCCGCGGGTTGCCGCCGCGCTTCCAGGCGCGCCACATCAGTTCGAACACCGGCACCTGCGGGAATTTCGGCGCGCCGCCGATGCCGCCATGCGTCGGATCGACTTCGCCCAGCAGCTGTTCGGCAGCACGGATGTTGACGTCGAGCGGGATCGCATCGCCGCGCTGCGGTCGCGCGAGATTGGCGAGCGCATCGCGCAGAGCCTGGACGTTGCCGCTGATGCGATCGGGCTCCTGCCGATAGAGCTCGGCGATCTTCTGCAGGACGTCGGTGAATCCCGGCCGGCCGTAGCGCGGCGTTGCCGGGAAATAGGTGCCGCCCCAGAACGGCGCCCCGTCGGGCGTCAGGAACATGGTGAGCGGCCAGCCGCCGGGTTGTCCCAGCAGCGCCAGCGCACTCTGGTAGATGATGTCGAGGTCGGGGCGTTCCTCGCGGTCGACCTTGATGT
>JBKOWC010000262.1:0-13118 GCA_046724215.1 Pseudomonadota bacterium
CCGGAAAGGCCGGGTTCGTGAGCGGCATGGCAAAGGCGCGGCGGCGCACCTCCTCCTCGTTCATGGCGACTCTCCCTCTAGGGCTGTGGAATCGGCGAATCAGATATTCGAGATCTGCGTGATCTGCCTGCGTCCGTCGACCAGCTCAGGACGCGGACCGGTTTCGGTGGCCGCAAGAAAGCATCTCATGCCGCGCCTGTCGAAGGACGCGACGTCGCTGGTCTGCTCAATCGGCGCCGTCGCGGGTGAGGTCGAAGGTGTGGATGCCCTCGAGGACCGGCGGGCGCTCGAAGATCTGCGGATGGCGCAGCGTGCGCACGGCGTCGTTGTAGCCGGCCTGCCAGTGGCCATTCATGCTCGAGCGCGAGAAGTCGTAGTCCTTCGCATCGTCCTCGTAGGCGCGGCTGCGGTAGATGAGATGCACGATGTTGCATACTTTGCTGTCGGCGAGCGGCCGCAGCAGTCCCACCTCGGGATCGTTCTGCAGGTTCTTCGGCAGCTTCTCGAGGAGCGTGGCAAGCGCGCGACGCGTCCGCTGCAGGCGCTTCATGTAGTCGGTCGTCATGCGGGTGCGGCTGGAATAGCGGATCTCCTTCTGGCGCTCCTCGACCTCTTCCATGTCGGTCGGAAATTCTCCGCGCGCGCTCCACAGGTCGATCTGGAAGGCGAGCGTGTCGAGCCGCGGCTCGGTGTCGAGCACCCATTGCAGCGGCGTGTTGGAGACGAGCCCGCCGTCCCAATAGTACTGTCCGTCGATCTCGGTGGCCGGAAATCCCGGGGGCAGCGAGCCGCTGGCGATGATGTGCTCGGGGCCGATCGTGTGGGTGGTGTTGTCGAAATAGATGAAGTTGCCGCTCAGCACATTGACCGCGCCGACCGAGAATCGGAGCTTTTCGTGCTCCTTGTTGATGCGGTCGAAGTCGACGAGCCGCTCGAGCGTCGCCTTGAGGTCGGTCGTGTCGTAGTAGCTGGTGGCCGCCAGCGAGCCCAGCGGCTGCAGCAAGGGCGACGGCACGCGCGGCGTGAAGAATCCCGGCTGCCCGCGCAGCGCGCTCATCAGCGACCCGAATTTCGTGAAGGCCGTGTTCGGGAGATCGCCCTCGAAGAACTGCGGCCAGGTGGCCTGCGCCCAGTCGAACTTGTAGTCCGACGTCACGGTTTCCCAAAAGTCGCGCAGGCGCTCGACGCGCCGTTCGGGCGGGTTGCCGGCAATGATGGCGCTGTTGATGGCTCCGATGGAGATGCCGGCGATCCAGTCGAGGGGCACCTCGGCCTCGCTGAGCGCCTGATAGACGCCGGCCTGATAGGCGCCGAGCGCGCCGCCGCCCTGCAGGAGCAGGGCCACGCACTCGAAGGGCGGCCGCTCGCCGACCCGATGCGATTTCTTCAATTTGACCCGACCGTGCATTCGCCCGCTCTCCCTGTGATCCGCCGCGACCCGCGGTTCGTCACAGGATAGCGTCCCGTCCGGGCCGATGCACAGATTGTGTCGAAATTGGCCTTGGTCGCTGCGACAAAGCGTCGCCGCAGCCGGCCCTCAGTACATGTGCTGGCCGCCGTTGATCGACAGCGTCGATCCGGTGATGAATCCGGCGTCGTCGCCCACCAGGAACAGCACGCCGCGCGCGATCTCCTCGGCCTTGCCGAGACGGCCGACGGGGATCTTGGCGACGATCTTCTCCAGCACGTTCGGCGGCACCGCCCGCACCATGTCGGTGTCGATGTAGCCGGGCGCGATGGCGTTGACGGTGATGCCCTTGGCCGCCCCTTCCTGGGCCAGCGCCTTGGTGAAGCCGTGGATGCCCGATTTCGCGGCCGCGTAGTTGACCTGGCCGTACTGCCCGGCCTGGCCATTGATCGAGCCGATGTTGACGATGCGGCCGAAGCTGCGTTCGCGCATGCCATCGATGACGCAGCGGCACATGTTGAAGCAGGAGGTGAGGTTGGTCTGGATCACCTCGCCCCACTGCTGCGGCGTCATCCGGTGCATGGTGCCGTCACGCGTGATGCCGGCGTTGTTGACGAGCACATCGACCGGTCCCAGGTCGGCGACGATCGTCTTCACCGCCGCCTCGCATTGCGCGAAATCGGCCACGTCGAACTTGTAGGCGGCAATGCCCGTCTCGGCGGTGAACGCCTTCGCCGCCGCGTCGTTACCTTGATAGGCGGCGGCGACCTTGTAGCCGCCCTGCTTGAGGGCGACCGAGATGGCCTTGCCGATGCCACGCGTTCCGCCGGTCACGATTGCGACCCGAGCCATGTGTCGTCCTCCCTAGCCTAGCGCCGCTCGTTGCTTGCTTTCAGAGGCGCATGTTGCGCAAGGACGGCGGCGTCATTCCTTGCGCCAGATCAATTTCGTGGGCGCGCTCAGCGTTCGACGCAGAGCGCGATGCCCATGCCGCCGCCGATGCAGAGCGTCGCCAGGCCCTTGTGGGCACCGCGCTTCTGCATCTCGTGCAGCAGCGTCACCAGCACGCGCGCGCCCGAGGCGCCGATCGGATGGCCGAGGGCGATGGCGCCGCCGTTGACGTTCACCTTCGAAGTGTCCCAGCCGAGGTCCTTGTTGACGGCGCAGGCCTGCGCGGCGAATGCCTCATTCGCCTCGACGAGGTCGAGGTCCTGATGCTTCCACCCCGCTTTCGCGAGGGCCGCGCGGCTGGCCGGGATCGGGCCCGAGCCCATGATCGCCGGATCGACGCCGGCCGTCGCCCAGGAGACGATGCGGGCGATCGGCTTGAGGCCGCGCCGGTCCGCCTCCTTGGCCGACATCAGCACGAGCGCGGCCGCGCCGTCGTTGATGCCGGAGGCATTGCCCGCGGTGACGCTGCCGTTCTTGTCGAAGGCCGGCCGCAGCTTCGCCAGCGATTCGGCCGTCGTGCCGTGCTTCGGATACTCGTCCGCCTCGACAAGCACGTCCCCTTTGCGGGTCTGGATTTTGACCGGGACGATCTCGTCCTTGAAGCGGCCGGACTTCTGCGCGGCCTCGGCCTTCTGCTGCGAGGCGGCGGCGAACTGGTCCTGCTGCTCGCGCGTGATCTGCCATTTCTGCGCGACGTTCTCGGCCGTGTTGCCCATGTGATAGCCGTTGAAGGCGTCCCACAGGCCGTCCTTGATCATGGTGTCGACCATCTGCGTGTCACCCATCTTGGTGCCGTTGCGCAGATGCATGCAGTGCGGCGCCTGGCTCATGCTCTCCTGGCCGCCGGCGACGACGATCTCGCTGTCGCCGAGCTTGATCGCCTGGGCGCCCAGCGCCACCGCGCGCAGACCGGAGCCGCAGAGCTGATTGATGACGTAGGCCGTCTTCTCGACCGGGATGCCGGCGGCGATGGCCGCCTGGCGAGCCGGGTTCTGCCCGGCACCGGCGGTGAGAATCTGGCCGAGCACAACCTCGCTCACTTCGGCCGGCTCGACCTTGGCGCGCTTCAGCGCTTCGATGATCGCCACCTGACCGAGGTAGGAAGCGGCCACGCTGCTCAATGCGCCATTGAACGCGCCGACCGGCGTCCGCGCCGCACCGACGATTACGACTTCGGTCATCGCTTCACTCCTCTGCCTCGGGATTGGCTGGCTTATGCCGGAGCATAGGTGGGGTGTCCGGGGTCGACAAGCGAGTCCTTGCCCGCCGTCCGCGCGGCCGGCGGGGCGGCTCGCTGCCGAAGCGCGACAGCCAGCGGGCGAGCGGCTGGTAGAGACGCTCGACCGCGCCGGCCCCGACGATCATGCCGATGTGGCCGGCGGCCGGTCGCAACTGCTCCGCGCCCGGCAGCGCGCGCGCCAGCGCCAGCGCCGCCGCCGGCGGCACGATGCGGTCATGGTCGGGGATGACCACCAGGCTCGGCAGCGACAGGTCGCCGGGCCGCACGAGCTCGCCGGCCACGCGCCACTGGTTGCGTCCCGTCAGGTTGTCGCCGTACCAGCTGCCGAGGCATTCGCGGGCGACGTCGGCCGCCAGCGGCACGCCGTCGTTGAGCCAGTCCTCGACGGCGACGAACAGCTCGGCGCGCTCCGAGGCGGGGTCGAGGTCGGCGAATCCCACGAACTTGCGGATCACCTGGAACGGATCGATGCCGGCGAAGAGCGCCTGGATCGCATCCACCGGCAGTTCGCCGATATTGGCGAGAAGCGGCCCGAACGTGCCGATCGTGGCGCCCAGCAGTTTCGCCTGCGACGCCCGCTCGGCGTGGAAATCCCAGGGCGTCGCCAGGCAGGCGAGAGCGGCCACGTCGCGCCGCCTTCTCAGCGCCAGCGGCAGCGCCAGCAGGCCGCCCATGCAGTAGCCGACGAGGACGACCGGTCCCCCGGCCGCGGCGAGCGCGGCATCGAGCGCCTGCTCGAGCCGGCCGGCGACGTATTCGGTCAATCCGAACCTGCGTTCGAGCAGTCCGGGCTGGCCCCAGTCCACCAGCAGCGGACGGGTGCCCGCGGCGGCCAGGTTGCGCAGCAGGCTGCGCGCCGGCGTCAGGTCGAGGATGTAGGCGCGGTTGATCAGCGAGGGCACGACCAGCAAGGTCGGGCCGGCCGCGTTCGCGCCGGGCGCGCGATAGTCGAGCAGCCGCGTGCTGCCGTCCTGCCAGAGGATCGCCGGCTCCCCGAGCGTGCGGCGATAGGGATGCCGCCGGTAGGCCTCGATACCGGCGACGAGCCGGCGGTAGCGCTCGTCAATCGCGCGGTCGACGGCGGCGGCGAACGCCCTTGGCTCGGCGCCCTGCAGCGCCTCCGCGATCGCGGCCAGCGCCGGGCGGAACTCCGGCCTCCAGGCGGGCGAGTCGCCGCTCAAGAGCGGCAAGGCGGCGCGCGATCCGAGCCACGTCATCGTCGCCATCGCCAGATGCACCGGCAGCGGGCGCGGCCCGATCCGCGGCGCCGGGCTCGGGCTGTCGCCGCCCGCCGATGTCGTCCGCTCGCCCATCGCCAACGTCCCCTTTGCCCTCAGCCCCCATCCCCGCCTTTGCCGCGGCAGCGCCAGCAAACCCGAGCCACAGGCGGATGCTGTCCGCCAGAGTCGCATCGCCGGCCCAGGCGATCGCCTGCTCCTCCCAGAGGTCGAGGTAGCGGCGCGCGAGCCCATCCAGATCCGGGACGTCGGTCATGGCCCGGCACTATAGGGAATGGTGCCCGCCCGTGCCACGCGCCCCGCCGCGACCGCCTCTGTCGCGATGCAACAAGGCTGTAATGCATTGCACAAGGAAAGGGAATTCCTGCTATGCTGGCGGGTGCTCAGCCAGTCGGAGTGATTTGCGCATGGCCGAAACCGGCACCGACAAGAATGCCGTCATCATCAAGAAATACGCCAACCGGCGGCTCTACAACACGGCGACCAGCAGCTACGTGACGCTCGACCATCTCTGCCAGATGGTCAAGGACGGCGTCGAGTTCGCCGTCTACGACGCCAAGTCCGGCGACGACATCACCCGCTCGGTCCTCACCCAGATCATCGTCGAGGAGGAATCGAAGGGCGGGCAGAACCTGCTGCCGATCAATTTCCTGCGCCAGCTCATCAGCTTCTACGGCGACAACCTGCAGTTCCTGGTGCCGCGCTACCTCGAGCACACGATGGAGTACTTCGCCCGCAACCAGGAGCAGATGCGCACCTACATGCGCGACACCTTCGGCGGCATCTTCCCCTTCGGCCGCTTCGAGGACCTGGGCAAGCAGAACATCGCCTTCTTCGAGCGGGCCCTCAAGATGTTCGCGCCCTTCCAGGGCGTTCCCGGCAATTCCGAGGCCGGCGAAGCGCCCGCCGCCACGCCCGATGCGGCGTCGCTGGCCGACCTCAAGAGCCAGCTCGACTCCCTCCAGCGCCGCCTCGACAGCCTGAACCCCCAGAAGCCCGACAAGTCGAAGTAGGTTCGGGGATCACTGCCGCTTCGTTGGTGATTCCCCCGCGAAAGCGGGGGCCCAGGGGCTGCCGCACGTCGCTTGCCCTGGACCCCCGCTTTCGCGGGGGAATCAATAAATGGAACACGTCAGCAGAACGACGACGGAATCGTTCCGGCCCGGAGCTCGCGGATGCGGGCGGCGACCTGCTGCCAGTCCGCCTGAGCCGCGTCGTCGGCCCGGGTGACGGCTTCGCCGGCGCGCGCCTCCGCTGTCGCCGCGGCCGCGGGGCCGTAGTGTTCGATCAGCTCGCGGGCGCAGCGCTCGATCTCCCGCTTGGTCATCATCCCCTCAACGGCCGGCTCGCGGCAGGGTTCCCGCACAGATGCGGTCTCTCCCGCGCAGTACAAGGTGGCGGCCGCAACGTCCTGCCGTCTCCTGACAAGATGCATCGCGGCGGCGGACCGCCTATATCCGTGCGAGGCATGGCATCCAGACCAGGAGCAGGCAGCCGCATGATCCCGTTTTCCGTCCTCGACCTTTCGCCGATCATCGCCGGCGGCGATGCCGCGCAGGCGCTCCGCAACACGCTCGATCTCGCGCGCCATGCCGAGCGCCTCGGCTACCGCCGCTACTGGCTGGCTGAGCATCACAACATGCCGGGCATCGCCAGCGCCGCCACCGCCGTCGTCATCGGCCATGTCGCCGGCGGCACCTCGACCATTCGCGTCGGCTCGGGTGGCGTCATGCTGCCCAACCATGCGCCGCTAGTCGTGGCCGAGCAGTTCGGCACCCTCGAATCGCTCTATCCCGGCCGCATCGACCTCGGCCTCGGCCGCGCCCCCGGCACCGACCAGACGACCGCCCGGGCGCTGCGCCGCTACATGGCGGGCGCCGACAACTTCCCGCAGGACGTGATCGAGCTGCAGGGCTATTTCCAGCCGGCGGCACCCGGCCAGGCCGTGCAGGCGGTGCCCGGCGCCGGCCTCAAGGTGCCGATCTGGCTGCTCGGCTCGAGCCTCTTCAGCGCCCAGCTCGCGGCCATGCTCGGCCTCCCCTTCGCCTTCGCCTCGCACTTCGCGCCCGATCATCTCGAGGACGCCCTGGCGATCTATCGCGACCGCTTCCAGCCGTCGGCGCAACTCGAGCGGCCCTACGTCATGCTCGGCCTCAACGTCTTCGCCGCCGCCACCGATGCCGAGGCGCGCCGCCACTTCACCTCGCTGCAGCAGGCCTTCGTGAACCTCCGTCGCGGCCGGCCCGGACCGCTGCCGCCGCCCGTCGACAGCACGGACGGCCTGTGGTCGCCGATGGAGCAGGCCGGCCTCGGGCACTCGCTCCGCTACGCCGTCGTCGGCGCGCCCGCCACGGTCGAACGCGGCCTCGCCGCCTTCATCAGCGAGCATCAGGCCGACGAGATCATGGTGACGGCGCAGATGTTCGACCATGCGGCCCGACTGCGCTCGTTCGAAATCGTGGCGGAAGTCCGCGATGCCCTCGCCGCCGCCACGCCGTCGGCGGCCTGCGCTTAGGTTCCGGCGTCGGAGCGATCTCGTGCGCGCGCCGCGTCGCACGCGGCCGCCGAGCACTCTGCTCCCCGTGGGTGCGGCCAGCTGATCCGGCTCCGGCCGGGAAGGGCTTCAAGATGCGCTGGCGGACCGCACCGCTTCTCGCAACGCAGTTGCCGCGAGCAGATCGGCCTGCTCTTGCAGGATTTGACGCGCCTTGACGATGCCGCACTGATTGGACGGCGGGAGCCGCCGGATCCAGATCGAACCTTCGAGCGTCGCGACGATGCGGCGGATCAGCTTGATGGCGTTGCGCACCGGCGGCTGATGCGGCCTTCTCTGTGCCGGCGACGCCACCGGCCGGCTCCGGCGGCGCTGCGGCATCGTTCCCAGTCGTGCGAAGTAGCGCGCGGCCCAGTAGGAGACGCCGAGCGCGCGGGCTGCCTCGGCAATGCCGGAATGGTCACCGGCTTGGCCCCCGACCGCTTCTTGCCGCGGCGGTCAGCCGGCTCGCGGGCGAGCTGGTGGATCCGCTGCCGCGTCAGGCCCGGGACCGCCGCCGCCGCCGCATGGCTCGGATAGGCGACACCGCGGATCAGGCAGGGCTTGGGCTTGTTCATGAGGCCTCGGCCGCCCGGGCTCGCCGTGCGCGGGTGACGCCGGACCACTAACCGCCGCAGCCGCCGCAGCCACTACAGCCACCGCAGCCGCTGCAACTGCCGGAAGTTTTCCAGCAATCTCTGCTGCCGAAGGCCGCCGCCAGCCAGAAGGGCGAGACCCAGAGAAGCAGAGTGACGATCAGCCCGGCGAGCGTTTCGTCCTGCGCTCCCGCGTGCTGTCCGGCGTCGCCATGGGAGCCGCTCAGGAGCAGGGCGATGGTCGTGACCGGGACGAAGAAGAAAACGAGGCGCCGCGCGAGGTCTTTCGAAAAGATCCAGTAGTGGCGGCGGTCGATCCACCGAAGGCGGGCGCTGCTGGGCGCGGCGTCCGGCCAGTATTCGGAGGGCGGCGCCGATTCGAATTCGGTTTTATAAAGCTCCCGCGTGCCTGCGTACCGCTGGTCGAACAGTTCGGCCGTTGCTGCATCGCCCGTCGTCGGTTCGTGATGCAGCGGCCGTCCGAGCACGACCCCGCACAGCTCGTCCCAGTAGGAACGCGTGTAGGTCAAGTGGAGGTGCCAGACATGGTCGACGATTGTCGACGGCGTCAGCGCCGACGGCGAGATGCTCATGAGATAGATGAACCGCCGATACTCCTCGATGGCCGCTGCGGTCCGTTCGGGCGACCAGCCGCTCTCGCGCGCGAGCCGCGCCGAGAAGGGCAATTCGTCGCCGGCATGGTCGATTGCGAAATCCTGAATGCGCTGCCAAAGCTTGCTGTTGGAAAGCATGGCGCCTCTCCTGTGATGCTCGATTTCAGGGTTGTTGTTCGGACGCTGCGATGACGAAGCGGGCTGGTTGGCCGGCATGTGGCTCTCAGCCCCACCTCCCGCGGTCGTTGCCGGGGATCTCGGCAAGGCGGCCTTCGCCGGCATCATGACGCTGCGACCGGCGGAGGCCCCGCATCGCGAGCCAGGCGAATGCGCCGACTCCCAGGAACGCGAGCATCGGCGTCATGGAGGCATTGTGTACGACCGCCGTCTGCTCTGCCGCCGCGAGTTCGGCAGAACTCGTCATGACCAGGAGCAGCGCAGCCGCCGCACACCAGAGCACGCTCCCGAAGCCGCTCAGCTTCGGGCCGATCCAGAGGCTGCCCCGGTCGGTCTCCTGGCCAGGGCGCTGCAGGACGAAGCGCTCCGACACCGGCGGCCAGAACGCGGCCGGCGGCGCGCACTCGAACTCATCGGCATACACCGCGCGCGCATCCGCATACTGGTCGAGCAAGTGATACGCCGCGCCGCGGCCGGACTTTGCCGGCCCGCGGTGGATCGGGCGCGCCAGCACGCCGTCGCAGAAGTCCGTCCAGTAGGAGCGCGTGTCGACGAGATGCAGCTGCCAGACCTGATCGACGATCTCCGAAGGGATCAGGGGCGAGCCGGCGATGCAGAGCAGATAGATGAACTTCTTGTATTCTGCGATCGCCGCGCGGGCCTTCTCGATCGGCCAACCATTCGCGCAAAGCCGCGCCGAGAACGGAATCTCGTCGGCGGAGTCGTCGATCTCGAAGCCCTCGATGCGCTGCCAGAGCGTGCTGTTCGTGAGCATGGTGCATCTCCTTTCATGCACCGAGGAGCAAGCGGCGTGCCAAAGTCCCGCGATACAAGGCCCGTCTACTAGAGAGCTGATTCTGCTTGCTGAAATGCAGCAGCAATGTTGGCGAGGCGTTGCGCAGGCAGCGGCGTCGGCAGATTTCTGCGAGGCCTGGGGCCGCCTCGGGCAAAGACCTGCCGATATCCGAGGGCATGCCGCAAATATTCCTGATCGTGCGTCAGTGCGGACGCGCGCAGTGAACTCGGCAGAAATCCGCCAACGCGGGCGCAGCATTCGGCAGATCTCTGCTCATCCGGCTCCCGGGTACCCGGTCACCTCCTGGCTAACCCGCGGATTTTCTATGACCTTCTCCGGAATGCGTCCGGCCGGCTCGGCTGGCATTGATCTTGCGATGCGAGAAGGAAATCCTGCGACGGAGAGCGATGCGGTCGCCAAGAAGAGGATTTCTGCTTATGATCGAACAGGGTTGGGACCAGCATCCATGAAACGACGTTATTGGATCGTTACGGCCAGTATTTTCGGCATCGTCATCCTTGCTGCGGCAATTCTGTGCCTGGCTGTGCGCACGCAAGCGCTCGATGAACTCGGGAAATCATCGCAGGAGACGCTGAGTCTGCTCAGCGACGGCTTACACGCCGGCATCGATCGCTATGCGCCGATACCCGCGCTGATCGGCGACAGCGCCGCGATCAGGGCGCTGGTCGAGAGCCCCTCGGACGCGAGCCGCGTGGATACCGCGAATCGGTTCCTCGAAGCCGCCGTGAAGGCGGTTGACGCGGCTTATATCTATGTTCTCGATCCTCACGGACGCACGGTCGCGGCCAGCAACTGGCAAACGCCCGACAGCTTCGTCGGGAGCGACTATTCCTTCCGACCCTACTACCGCGACGCGAAGGCAACCTGCCGCGGCGAATACTACGGAATCGGGGTGACGACGAAGGAGCCTGGATATTTCCTCGCCAGCTGTATTCGCAGCGGGGAGACGCTGGCGGGGATCGCCGTGGTGAAAATCGACCTCCGGCCGCTGGAGGCGAGTTGGCAAGCCGCCGGCGAGCAGGTCGCTGTTGTCGACGCAGATGGCATCGTCTTCCTCGCATCCGACCCCGCCTGGCGCTACCGGCCGCTGCACGCGCTCGATCCGAAGAAGCTGGAGCAGATCAGGGGCGAGAAGCGCTATGCGGACGAACCGTTGGATCTCCCGCTCATCGGCCAGGGTTCCAGGTCCCTGAATCCGGAGCTTCTGTTCACGCGCTCGGTTGACGGAACGGGCTGGAGCCTTGCGCTCTTCGCATCGGTCGCATCTGTCCGGCGCCAGACGCTCAACACGTTCGTGCTGGCCGTGCTCAGCGGGCTCGTCATCGAGCTGGTCGGAACGGTCGTCGTCATGCGCGGCGCCAGGTTGCGAGTGGAGCGCAGGGCCAAACGCGATTTGGAGGCCCGCGTCGACGAGCGGACGAGCGAGCTGCGCCACGCCCGCGATGCGCTGGAGACGGAAATCGGCCAGCGGGTTCGCGTCGATGGCGAGCTGCATCGCGCCCGATGGCAGCTCGCCCAGGCGAACCGGCTGGCCGCGGTCGGTCAGGCATTTGCGGGTCTCGCGCATGAGATCAGCCAGCCACTGACCGCGCTCAAGACGACGCTCGCCAGCAGCCGCATCCTGGCGGCCCGTGGCCAGACGCAGGAGCTCGGCGTGACGATCGATGACATGGTCCTGACAGTCGATCGCATGTCTCAGCTGGCAAGCGACCTGAAGGACCAGGCGCGTCCACGGGAGCGTCGCGTGGAGCGCGTTTCGCTTGCTCGCGAGGCCGCCCGGGCCGTCGGGCTCCTCCGATTCCGCGCCGTCGACAGCGGAACGACCCTGACGATCGAACAGCATGACAGCTGCACGGTGCTCGGTGACCCGGTCCGTTTGCAGCAGATCGCGATGAACCTCGTCCTCAACGCGCTCGAGGCCGTCGCTGGCTCCGACCCGCGTGCCGTGCGCGTCACCGTCGGATCCGTCGGAGCCGTGGCCGAGCTTCGCGTTGCCGACACCGGTCCGGGGTTGACGCCGGAGCAGCGCCAGCATCTCTTCGAGCCGTTCTTCACGACGAAGTCGGAAGGCGACGGCCTGGGCCTCGGCTTGGCCATCAGCAAGACGACCGTGCACGAGCACGGGGGCACCCTCACATGCGCGCCGAACGAAGGCGGCGGTGCCGTCTTCATCGCGCGCATTCCGCTCGCGGAACGGGAGGCGGCGTAGGATGGACGAAGCCCCGACCGTTTTGGTCGTCGATGACGATGAGATGGTCGCCCGGTCCATCGGCCAATGGCTGACATTGACCGGGTTCGCGCCGACCCTGGCGAACTCCGCCGCGGATGCGCTGGCCCGCCTCGCCGCCGCCGACATCGACATCGTTCTCACGGACGTGCGGATGCCGGGCCAGGATGGCCTCTCGCTCCTCAAGGCGGTGCGGCAGCTCCGGCCGGCCGCGCCGGTCATCATGCTGACGGGCCATGGCGACGTGCCGATGGCGGTCGAAGCGCTGAAGGCCGGCGCCTTCGACTTCCTGACGAAGCCGCATGATCCGGACCGGCTGGCTGCCGCGCTGCGCAACGCCGCCGCGCTACGCCGCCTCTCCCGACGCGTCGAGCATCTCGAATCCGAGCGCGCCGATGGGGCGGCCCTGGAATCGACGCTGGTCGGACATTCGCCGGCGATCGTCGCGTTGCGCGAGCGCATTCGCGCGATCGCGCCGTTGCCCGTCGACGTCCTGATCCATGGAGAGACCGGGACCGGCAAGGAGGTCGTGGCCCGCGCCCTCCATGACGAGAGCCCGCGCCGGAGCAAGCCGTTCGTCGCCGTGAACTGCGCCGCCATTCCGGCCGAACTCGTCGAGAGCGAGCTCTTCGGGCATGAAGCCGGCGCGTTCACCAATGCACGTCAGAGCCGCGTCGGAAAGTTCGAGTTCTCGAACGGCGGCACGCTCTTCCTCGACGAGGTCGAAAGCATGCCGCTCGCCGCCCAGGCCAAGGTCCTGCGCGTGCTGCAGGAGCGCGCCGTCGAGCGCGTCGGCTCGAACCGCACCATCAGCCTGGACCTGCGCGTCGTCGCCGCGGCAAAGGGGAACCTGCGGGAAACCGGCGCCGAGGCGAAACTGCGAACCGATCTGTTCTTCCGCCTGGCCGGCGTTGAACTGCACATCCCGCCCTTGCGCGCCCGTCCGGGCGATACGGAGCTGCTCTTCCAGTGGTTCGCGGTAGCGAAGGCGCGCCAGGTCGGACGCACGTTGCCGTCATTGCGGCCCGAGGAGTTGCACCGGATATCCGTGCACGAATGGCCGGGAAACGTCAGAGAGCTCAAGGCCGCCGCCGAGCGCTTCGCCCTCGGTCTCGGCTTCAGCATGGGCGACGCCGACGATGCCGCCCAGACAGCGGCGCCCGCGCTCCCGCGCACACTGCCGGATATCGTCGACGATTTCGAACGGTCCGTCATTGCGGCCGCGCTCCGCCGGGCACACGGCGATATCGGCGGCGCCCTCGCCGAACTCGGCATCCCTCGCCGCACGCTGAGCGAGAAGCTGCGCAAGTACGGCCT
>JBKOWC010000108.1:0-6015 GCA_046724215.1 Pseudomonadota bacterium
GCCCGCCTGCCCGGCGTCGGCGGCGCCAAGCTGAACCGCTACGGACCGACCTTCCTGGCGATCATCGCCGCGCACCCGGCAGCATAGGGTGCCATGAATACGCGACTGCTGAGGGCCGTGCGCTGCATCATCCAACTCTGCCGGCGACAACAGGACAACGCACGCAAAGGGCCGGGCCAAGACCCGCACGGTCCCAGGGCCGGGCAGGCCGGGCGCAAACGCCTGATCGGCATCGCGTGGACCGTCGCGGTGCAGGGCTACCATCGGCCCTGCGATGCGGCGGAGAGCCGGACCTCGGCGTTCGTCGTCACGCAGCGGAGTCGGAAGACGGCCGCCGCCGTGGCCTATCTCTCCGGGCTCCTCGGCGCACCGCTTCCCTGTCTTTCCCCCGGCCGCAGGACACTCGCCCTTGCGGCGTGGCTCGATGCCCGCGAAGCCCAGGCCCGTCGCCTGCGATTCCGCCCTGTGCGCTTCCTCAAGGCCTTGCAATCGATAACGCGCGGTCTGGACGAGATCGCGACGCCGCAGATCATCCTGCTGTTGTTCTCGTACTGGAACTACCGGATGCTCCTGCCACGCTGGCACCCCGCCTTCTTCCTGTGCGTGAGCGACCTGTCGCCGCGGCGGATCGCCGCCGCCTGCGCAGCGGACGTGACCGGAACGCCGGTCTTGTTCTTCCAGGACGACTGGCATCACGATGCCGTACCGCCGTTCCGCATCGCCGCCGCGTCGGTACTGAACGGCACGGGCCTGACGGCGGTGCGTCCGCGCCTGGGCGCCGGCGGCATTGCGGCCGCGCGCGGCACCGCGCCGTCCGCTCCCCATGTCAGGGCCTGCCCGAACCCGCCGAAGCGTTTCGGCGTCGCGCTCAACAACTACTTCGACCACGACGACGTCTTGGACCTCGCCCGGCGAATTGCCGAGCGGTTTCCGGGCGCCGAGATCGTCGTGCGTCGTCACCCCCGAAGCCAAACGCCGTTGCGCGCGCATCCCGACGGCGTGATCGAGGCACCGGCCGGCCAGCTCCTTGCCGAATTCGCCGCCGGCAGCGACGTCGTGCTCGTCGGCAACAGCGCCGTCCAGATCGGCCTGCTGCTCGCCGGCGTCGCCGTCATCCATGTCGGCAGCCTCGATCAGCTGCGGTTCGACGCCTATGGCTATGTCGCGGCCGGCATCGTCTACGGCATGCCGGCGTTCGGAGACGTGGCGGTCGACGACATCAACCGGTTCTATGCCGACGTCGAATGGCGCCGCCGCTTTCTCGCCAGGCTCGCCTTCGGCGACGTCGGCGAATCGGAAGTCCAGCCAGAGGGCGCCCTGCGCGACTGGATGACGGCGCTGCTCGGGTCGCCCGGCAACGCCGCCACCCCGGCCCGCTGACATACTCGGTTGGCTGAGGAATTCCACCCAGGGCGCCGATTTGCTTGGGGCGAAGACTTTCCCTATATTCGGCAAGGGTCACAATCGCATCCAGCGAGAATTCGTCCGGCCGGCAATGATGCGGCAAGCTGCCGCCTCTGTCGGGCATTTTCCGTGACACGATGCGATCGATAGGCGGGGCAGCTCAGCATGGTCGACAAGTCAACCGAGTTGGCGACGGACCCGAAGCTTCCGGGTGTGGCCTTCTTTCTGATCGGCGCACCGCGATGTGGAACAACCGCGCTGGCGCAGGCCCTGCGCGAGCGGGATGACGTCTGCTTCTCGGTTCCCAAGGAGACGCACTTCTTCGCGCAGCTTCCGGAAAACTGGAAGCCCGACCTGCTGAAGCGGGAGTTCGTCACCACGTTCTTTCCCGCCGATCAGCTGCAGCGGGCCGCGATGGGCGAGGGGTCGGTGTCGTACCTCTACTCGCCCGACGCCATCCGCGCGATCGACGCGCTCTTCCCGAATGCGAAGTTCCTGGTGATGCTGCGCAATCCGCTGGAGATGCTGCCGTCGTACCACGCCCGCATCCTGTTCATGATGGAAGAGGACGTGACCGATTTCGAGACCGCCTGGCGTCTTCAGGAGGTCAGGGCCGAGGGGCGCGAAATCCCGCGCACCTGCCGGGATCCGCGGGTGCTGCAGTACCGCGAGATCGGGCGCCTGGGCAAGCATGTCGCCAACCTGTTCGCGATCGTGCCGCGCGATCGCATCAAGCTCGTTCACTTCGAGGACTTCGCCCGCGCGCCGCTCGACGCCTATCGCGACGTCATCGACTTCCTGGGTCTTGCCGACGACAACAGGGCCGGCATGCCCAAGGTCAACGGCACGCGGGTCTATCGCAGCGCCCTCCTGCATCGGCTGACGACGCGCCCGCCCAGCGTGGAATTCGCGCGCAAGCTGGTGCAGATGAAGATGCGCAAGCGCAAGCCCCTGCTCCTGCGGGCCCTGCGCTACCTGCGCCGGTCGAACGTGACCGGTTCGCACTGGTCCCCTTTGAGCCCGGCGATGCGCGATGAGATCGTCGACAGCCTCAGGGACGATGTCGCCTTGCTCAGTTCGCTGGTCGATCGCGACTTGCGCGATTGGTTCGCAACCCGCTGACGGCGCAGCGCGAGACGCGCCGGCGGCGTATCTCGATATTCTCGGCCGAAGCCCTCCCCCGATCGCCGGCTTTTCCCGCGATCAGTCCGGACAGGCGAAGGCGCGCGCCGTGCTCTCGTTCAGTCCGGCGACGGGGTATTCCTCCAGGATCTGTCTGGCGCCCAAGGCCTCGAAGACCTCGCGGTAGTTGCGCCCGAAATGCCGCGTCGAGGTGGATTCGCGTTCGTCCTCGATGGCCAGGACGATCCGGCTGACGCGGACCATGTGCGAAAACACGAAGGCGCTGTCGGGGTGGATGTGCATCATCACCGCCATCGAGAACAGGACATCGAACCGCTTGTCGGGAATGGTCGGCAGGATCTGCTCGAGCGAGCCGATCTTCACGTCGACGGCCTTGGCGGTGTCGGGGAAGGCCTTGCCGAAATGCGCAATGGCGGCCGGACTGATCTCGATCGCGGACAGATTGGCAAAGCCGTTGCGATAGAGGTGGTTGAGATTGCGGCCGGCATTGCAGCCGATTTCCAGGATGGCCGCGTCCTTCTTGACCAGGCGATCCAGCAACGCGAGCAGCGAGGCGGATCGCTCGATATCGGCGGCGGCATACTGATCCGGGAGGTTCTTCTCGTCGGGCGGCGCGGTCCAATAGTTCTGCGCTTCGCCCTGGGTGAGCTTCGGCGGCGCATTCCGCACCTGGATCGGGCGCATCTTCTTGCGCACATAGCGATCGATCGCCTGAGGTATCAGAGCTTGGATGAAGCTGCGGGCGGGCATCTTCCGGTATCCCTGTTGCAGTGTCCGAGTCAGTATCGGCAGGCCTAGCGCGTCAGGGCGACGGCGCTCCGGCCGAGACCATGCCCGGCTTCCGCATCGGCGGCCGCGAGGCATCCGGTCAGGATTTCAACATAGCGCTCGGCGGCGCCCTGACGAGCAAAATCGCGGGCGCGCGCCAGCAGCCGCTCACGATCCGGCGGCGTTCGCAGGGCCTCCAGGATCGCATCCGCCAGCCGCTCCTCGTCCCCCATGGGAACCAGCGTGCCAAATCGGCCCTTGTCGAGAATCTCCGCCGGCCCGCTCGGACAATCGGTGCTGACCAGCGGGCAGCCGCAGGCCAGGGCCTCGATCAGCACGCTCGGCATGCCCTCGAACCGCGACGACATGACGAACAGCGAGGCGCGCGCCATGAAGGCGAACGGGTTCGGCCGGTAGCCCAGAAGGTCCACGCAATCGCCGAGGCCGAGGCTGGCGATCAACCGCTCGAGCGCCGGCCGCTCCGGCCCTTCGCCCAGCACGATGAGGCGCGCATCGACGTGGGCACGGACGCGGGCGAGGGCCCGCAGCATGGTCGCATAGTCCTTCTTGCGGATCAGCCGCCCGGCCGCCAAGAGCACCGGGGGACCGCCGGGACGCAACCAGGGATGGTTCACCGGCTCGCGCGCCTTCTCGGCGGCTTCGTCGATGGCGACGGCATTGGCGACGACATGGATCCGCGACGGATCGATCGACGATATGGCGCCGAGGTTTTCGGCGACGCCCTGCGAGACCGCGATGATGGCGTCGGCTTTCGGGTAGAGCAGCGGCATCAGCCAGTCCCGCGGCCGCCGCGCCACGCCGGCCGACGCGGCATGCGCGCGCACCCGCACCACGTTGCTCTGCCGGATGACGACGCGGGTTTTCTGTCGCGACAGGAGCTTGGCGCCGAGCGCCACCATGTTCGGCGGGATCGACGTCGCCAGAAGGACGTCGGGCCTGGCCTGCCGCAGGAATTTCGCAACGACGGGCAGGCTGCAATACAGGCGAACGACGTGCGGCAGGTGTCGCAGCCCCGGATCGATGTCGCGGAGCAGCAATGGCGGCTGCACGCGCGCGCGCAGCTCGGCGTTCGGCCGCGCCGCGAGCAGCGTCACCCGATAGCCGCGCTGGGCCAGAAGCTCGGCGGTGGCCAGGAAGATGCGTTCCCGGCTCGCGACTTGGCTGGCGCTGAGGAGGATGGCCACATGCCCCGGCGCGGTCCGGGTTCCGGTCGTGTCGGCGAACAGCTGGCCGGGCATGGCGACTAGCCGGCAGCGAAGCGCTGGAAGAAGCTGTACTGGCCGAGGCGCTCCGCGATCGACCGCCTCAATGCCGGGTCCCAGGCGGTGTCGTCCCGGGTCCGCCTCGCCTCCGTGAAGACGATCTTCGCGCAGTCGTCCAGATAGCGGTCGTCGACCTCCGCGAAACCGAGCCGGCGAAGCAATGCGGCAAGAGTCGCCTTCGGATCGGCCACGAGATCGTCCAGGTAGACGTCGATGACGGCGTCCGGATGGCGCTGCTTGAGCCGGGCGATCACATCGGCGTTGTCGAAGTAGCCATGCGCCGACAATTCAAGGCCGATATGCGCGCGCCGCGCCCGCGAGGCGATGTTGTCGAACGGGTTGCGCACCACATGCAGGAAGACGAACGGCACCGGGATCCTTTGCGGTAGTGAATCGAGGATTCCGGGATTCCGACGCAGCACCCGGGTGGTGCCGTTCGCTTTCTTGTCGCCGATGAGGCGCAACTGCGAAAACCGCCCCTGGTACTGCGACGCGACCTCATAGCTGTAGCCGAAGTACCCGCGGCCAAAATGCTCGAAGAAGCGCGAATTGTACTGGATGGCGTCGACGACCTCGTCGAACGAGTGCCCGCGCCGGAAATGCTTGAGGGCGTGCAGTTCGTGGGAGATGAGTATGCTCTGATGCGCGTCGAGCAGCGCCCCGACTAGCGAGTGACCGCTGCGCGAGTAGCCGACGAAGAAGAGGAAGCGTTCCGGGCTTACAGGCACGGTCCGATAGCTCGCCAGCTGCGCCGGATAGCCCGCGACCAGACGGTCGATCGCCTTGTAGGTGGCCATCGATTCCCGGGCCTGCCTCACATGCCGGACGGCGTGGCCATGGCGAAGCAGGGCCGCTTCCGGTCGCCCGCGCAGCAGGTCGAGGCGCGCGCCGATCCCGGTTCGCGCGACGGCGGCGGCATCGGCGAGCGCGTGGGCGCCGAGGAACGAGCCGTGCCGTACGAGGTCGACCAGCAGGCGCGGCGGTCCGATCGAGGCGATCGAGCGAGACGCCGTGTTTCCGTAGCTCGTCATGAATCCTGCGTGATCCGGCGCATGCGGGGCCGGCGGCTCGGCTCGCCGCCGATCAGCGTCGCCGCGACCGGCAGATGCTGCAGGACGGTGCCCCACACGCTCTTGAGCGTCGGACCGCGCCGGCGCAGCCGGTCCTCGAGGTAGTCGATGTGCCGCAGCAACGGCCCCATCTCGGCAAAGCTGCGTTCGATTCGCTGCCAGTCCGCGCGGAACTCGGGCGATTGCGGATCGACGCCGTCGGACGCCAGGCGGAGGAGCCAGCCATAGGCATCGCGCGTCAGCGTGTTGACGCGCGGATCACGCGCGAGATCGTCGAGCGTCGCCCGGTGATGGCGCAGGCCCGCCGTCACGAAACCGGCCGCGTAGTCGCGGATCTGCTGCTCGAG
>JBKOWC010000003.1:0-7331 GCA_046724215.1 Pseudomonadota bacterium
ATGCAGCGTTCTGCCGCCCAGCACTTCGACGCCTTGAAGCGGCTGCTCGACCGCGACGAACCGGATTACGCCCGCTAGCCGCGAGAACGAAGCTACGACGCCGGCGGCGGGCCGTCTTCGGGGACCCAGCCGGCGACCCACAGGTCGAGCGGGACGACCGAGGCCGGCCCTCCATTGGCGAGGAAATAGGAATCGACCGCATAGGCCTTGCCGGTGGCGTTCTCGATGACGGTAGCGGTGTTGCTGGGGCCCCAGGCGGAGAGCACGAACCGGTGCCCCGGGGCGCCGGCGTGGTGGAAGCGGAGCAGGCCGTCGGCGGCGAACATCCGCAGGTCTTGCGTCGTATTCACGGTTTCGTCGACGCAGTCGAGCTGCCCGTCTTCCTCCCAGTGCACGCCCATGCCCGGGGCATCGTCGAGCGTGCCGGCCTGCCGGCCGGCGAGGATCTCCAGCCGGCCGACGGCCAGGGATATCTGCTTGCGCTCGACCACAGCGTCCGTGGCCGGTGGCGTGAAGATGGCGCGCACCCCCTGCCATTCCGCTGTCGACAGCGAGATGTCGGTGTGCAGGCGGCAGCCGTTGCCGTGGCAGAGCGAATAATGTGCCGGCGTCGGATGGATCTCCGCGATGCTGCCGATGCGCGCTTCCTCGTGCCCGGCGCAGGCGGCAAGCGACAGGAGTCCGGCAAGGGCAGCAGCCGGAAGGGCAGAGAATCGGGTGGGCATGTACCGTCCATGTGTTGTGACGAATCGAGAATACGACGGGCGGCGGCACACGCGAAGGCAGAATCCGTCGGCGCCGCGATTGCGCCGTATCGGAGGATCGGCCAGACTGGCCGCATGGAGTCACTGCCGCGTCGAACCCGAACTGACGCTCCCGCCGTCGTCGATGCGGCGCCCGCTGACATGCCGTCCTAGGCGGATGTGGCGGCGCATGGGCGTGGTCATCGGCATCGCCGCCGGCTTCTATCTGGCCGCTCTGCTCGCGCTCTTCACCTTCCAGCGTAGCCTGCTGTATGTGCCCAACACGGGAGCGCCTAGCCTTGCCGAGGCCGGCCTCGAGGGCGTCATGGAGCCGGTGCAGATCACGACGGCGGACAGCCTGCACCTGCTGGCCTGGTATCGCGCACCGCCTTCGTCGAATCCAGGCCTGGCGCTGGTCTATTTCCACGGCAATGCCGGTCATATCGGGCATCGGGGGGACCGCGTGCGGCCGTATCTCGACGCCGGCTACGGCGTCCTGCTGGTCGAGTATCGAGGCTTCGGCGGCAATCCCGGACAACCGTCAGAGACGGGCCTCTATGCCGACGCGCAGGCCGCCGTGGATTTCCTCGGCCAGCGGGGGATCCCGCCGTCGCGGATGATCTTCTACGGCGAGTCGCTCGGCACCGGGGTCGCCGTCGAGATGGCGACGACGCGCGGCTGCGCCGCGCTCGTGCTCGAAGCGCCCTTCACCTCCGTCGCCGCCGTCGCGCAGGGCCGCTACTGGATGTTTCCGGTTCGCCAGCTGGTGATCGACAAGTTCGATTCCCTTTCGAAAATCGGCCGCCTGCGCTGCCCGTTGTTCCTCATGCATGGGGAACAGGACGGGGTGATCCCGATCCGCTACGGCCGCGAGCTGTTCGCCGCAGCGCCGCAGCCGAAGGAGGCGAAGTGGTTTCCCGGCGGCAGCCATGTGAATTTCGACGAACTCGGCGGACCGGCTGCCGTGATGGACTTTCTCCGCCGTCACAATGCCGCGCCATGAGGTGTCCGACGCGCGGCATCCTGACCGTCAGCCTTTGATGGCGCCGGCGGTAAGGCCGGCGACGATGCGGCGCTGAAAGATCAGCACGAGGACGACCAGCGGCACGGTGACGATGACGGACGCCGCCATGATGTTGCCCCACGGCAGTTCATAGCCCGTGGCGCCGCTGATGAGGGCGATGGCGACGGGTACGGTGCGGGTCTCGCTCGACAGCGTGAAGGTAAGGGCGAAGAGGAACTCGTTCCAGGCGGCGATGAAGGCGAGCAGGCCGGTCGCGACGATGGCCGGGGCCATCAGCGGCAGCAGCACGCGCCAGATCAGGACGAAGGCCGAGGCGCCGTCGACCACAGCCGCCTCCTCGATCTCGCGCGGCAGGTCGCGCATGAACGCCGTCAACACCCAGACCGTGAACGGCAGCGTCAGCAGAAGGTAAGAGAGCGACAGGCCGAGCAGGCGGTTGTAGAGGCCGAGACTCTGGATGATCTCGAACATGCCCGAGAGCACCGCGATCTGCGGGAACATGGAGACCGCGAGGAAGCCGAACAGAAGGACGGAACGCCCGCGAAACGCGACGCGCCCGAGTGCGTAACTGGCGGGCACTGCGAGCAGCAAGGAGAGCGCCACCGTCACGGCGGCCACGACCAGCGAGTTCAGGATGTTGCGGCCGAACGGCTGCTCCGCGAAGACGGCCGCGTAGTTGGCCAGGTCGATCCGCCGGGGGATTAGTGCGGTGCTGAAGATGGCCTGGCCGCTGCGGAACGAGGTGACGACGGCCCAGTAGAAGGGGAAGACGGCGTAGACGACGATCGCCGCGACGACGATGGCGAAGGCGATCCGTCGTAGGATACGCCCGACCATCGCTCAGCCGGCGAGTTCGCTGCGGCCGGAGAGGCGCAGGCGGACGGCCATGATGTAGATCACGGTGATCAAGGCGATGACGAGGAAGAGCAGGGTGGCGGCAGCCGATCCGCGCCCGAAATCCTGGAAGTCGATCAGCTGCTGGCGTGCATAGACGGCCATGGTCATGGTCTGCTGGTTGTTGCCGGTCAGCACATAGACGAGGTCGAAGATGCGCATGGCATCGAGGATGCGGAAGATGACGGCGACGGCCAGCGCCGGCTTCATCAGCGGGAGCGTGATCTTGAAGAATTGGGTGAGGGCGGGAACGCCGTCGACACGGGCGGCCTCGAAGCAGTCGCTCGGCAGCATCTGGAGGCCGGCGAGCAGGAGGAGGGCGACGAACGGCGTCGTCTTCCAGACATCGACGGCGATGAGCGCCGCCATGGCCAGATCGGGCGATGCGGTCCAGGCCACGGGGGCGCTGATGAGACCGACCTTCAACAGCACCGCATTCACGACGCCGTAGACGTCCTGCAGCATCCAGCCCCACATCTTCGCCGACACGACCGTCGGAATGGCCCAGGGGATGAGGACGGCGGCACGCAGGGCGCCGCGGGCGGGGAACTGGGCGTTCAGGGTCAAGGCAATGGCGAAGCCGAGGCAGACCTCGAACGTCACCGACACGGCCGTGAAGACCAGCGTGTTCAGGACGGCGCGCCACCAGTCGGGGTCGGCCAGCAATATCGCGAAATTGTCGAGGCCGACATAGGCGGCGGCGCCGAGATCGAAGAGCGTCGCGTCCGTCAGGCTGAACCAGATGGTACGCGCGAGCGGCCACAGCGCCACGGTCGCCAGCGCCGCCAGCATCGGCAGGAGAAGGAGCCATGCGAGGCGCGCGCGCCGACGTGCCAGACGGTCGGGCCGCACCGCCTCACCAGCGGCCGTTGCGGCTGATCAGGGTCAGCTGCTTCTCGAGAACGGCCAGGTTCGCCTCCGCATTGCCGTTGCCGGACAGCGTCGCATGCACAGCCTGGTAGAACCCGGTGCTAACCCGATTGTACTTGGTTCCCGTGATACGCGAGGGCCGGGCGACGGTGCTCGCGAACACCGGGCCGAGCTGGCCCATGAAGGGGTTGGCGCTCAGGATGTCCGGATCCTGATAGAGGCTGGCGATCGTCGGATTGAACGAGCCTTCGATCGCCCGCCGCTTCTGCTCCGCCGCGCCGGCCAGGTAGAGCACGAGGTCGGCCGCCAGGTCGGGATGGGCGGAGTACTTGGAGACGGCGAGCTGCTGGCCGCCGAGCGCCGCCACATGCTTGCCGCCCGCGCCGCCCTTGGGCAGCGGCGCGATGCCGACCTTGCCCTTGATCGGGCTGTCGGGCGCATTGGCCAGGGCCCAGGCATAGGGCCAGTTGCGCATGAACACGGCGTCGCCCGCCTGGAAGACGCCGCGCGACTCCTCTTCCGTGTAGGTGAGGACGCCTTCGGGCGCGATGGTGCGGATCCAGCGGGCGGCGTTGTCGATGGCGGCGGCGGCCTGCGCGTTGTTGACCGTGATCTTGCCGGCGGCATCGACGATCGTGCCGCCGCCATAGGAGGCGATCCATTCAAGCGCGTCCGCGGTGAGCCCCTCATAGGCGCGGGCCTGGAACACCAGACCCCAGAGCCGGCCGTTGCCGGCCTTGCGCTCGGCGTCCTGGATGCGCCGGGCCGTCGCCTCGAGATCCGACCATTGCTCGGGCACGCGCTCGTTGTAGCGGTCGAGCAGATCCTTGCGGTAGTAGAGCAGGCCGGCGTCGACGAACCAGGGCATGGCGACGAGGCGACCTTCGACCGTGTCGTTGTCGATGATGGTCGGGAAATACTGCTCCTTCAGGCCCGCCGGCAGATAAGGCGTCAGATCGACCAAATGCGAGGCCAACAGGCCGGGCCAGATGACGTCGATCTGGAAGACGTCGATGTCCGCCGACTTCGACGCCATCATCTGCAGGTAGAGCGCGATCCGGTCGGTCTCCGAGTTCGGCGTCGAGACGAACTTCACGTCGTTGCCGGTCCGCTGCGCCCAGGCCTCGGCGCCGCTCTTGCAGAGCTCGTATTCCTTGCCGAGGGCACTGCACGCGATGGAGACAGTTGCCGCGTCGGCCGGCGAGGTCGCGAGGCCGCCGGCGATGGCCAAAGCGGCCAGGAATGTCCTCATAGGCTCTCTCCCTCGAAGTCGATTTGAGCGGATCAACCCTGTGCCTTCGACGAGGGGACGGCGGCCGCGCAGCCGTCGGCGACCGCGGACCGGCATGAAGTCCATTTGTTCCCGATCAGGGGACGCACCAAGGGGCTTTTTTGGGGCAGCGGCACGGTGGTTAAGCCGCCCTTTACCGTTCCTCGCGATGATCGCCGGCGTCAGCTCGGACCTAAGCCGGAGACCACGACATGACTGCGGCCCTGCGCCTCTGCCTGCCGCTCATCGCGGGAATTGCCGCCGCCGGATCGGCGATGGCCGCACCGCCCGACCAGCTGCCGCTTGGCGACCTGGCCCCGCTCGCGGCGAGCGATCTCGCCGCCGGCGCCGGATTCAACAGCCTTTCGTTTTCGCTGCGGCCGGCCGGGGCCGGCACGGTAACGCTCACATCTGAGTCGAGCGTCACGGGCGCGATCACCCGTTCGCCGGCCTCGGTTGCCGGCGGATTCGCCACCGGGAGCATCAACGGTTTCTCGACCGCGGTCGGGAGTGGCATCAGCAGCGTTCAGCTCAGCACCGGCTTCAACAACCGGCAGCAGAACTCGATCAGCGTGGTCGTCGCCGTCGGCTCCTGAGCCCGGCGCCCGTCGAGATTGCTGTAGCGGCCCCCGCAGCGACCCGCTAACATAGCGGTAACAATAAGAAACGCCGGGCAAAGGTGACGGTCTAACGGGGGCCGAACATGACGATGCGACTCGCGACATGGATCACCGTGGCTTGGATGGCCGGGACCGGCATCGCCTTGGCGACCGATCCGGACCAGCTGACGCCGTCCTCGGAAACGGCGCTGTCGCCGGAGGCGATGGCGAACACCACGGCGCGCGGCACCGATGGCTCGGCCGGCGCCACGGCCGACGTCACCGAGAAGGACGTCAACCTGCACAGCGAGGCCAACGCCAGCGCCTCGGTCACCGGGCCGCTCGTCCTCGGTCCGGCGACGACCGGCGACATCGGCTCCGGCGCTCTGCAGGGTGCGCAGGGCCTGCAGCCCTCCTTCTTCCAGATGAGCACCGGCGTCGGCAACATCCAGCAGGGCGTCTCGGCGATCGCGCTGTCGCAGTAGCGCGGCCGCCTACAGCACCGAGAGCACCTGGCCGGTGAGGCGACCCTCCACCGCCTTCAGATAGGCGTTCCCGACGCGCGTGGCGGGCACGGCCTCGTGGCCGCGGAAATAGTCGCCGTAGGTGGGAAGCGATTCCACCAGCACGCCCGGACTCACGACATTGATGCGCAGCCCGCGCGGCAGCTCGATGGCGGCGGCCCGCACGAACGCCTCGAGGGCGCCGTTCACCAAGCTGGCGCAGGCACCGTAGCGGATGGGGTCGTGGGTGAGGACGCCGCTCGTCAGCGTGAAGGAGCCGTTGTCGTTGATGAAGTCGCGGCCGATCAGCACCAGGTTCACCTGGCCCATCAGCTTGTCGCGCAGGCCGACCTGGACCTCCTTCTCGGTGAGCGCCGCGAAGTCGCCGAAATGCACCTTGCCGGCGGTCGAGACCAGGGCATCGAAGAGGCCGGTCTTCTCGAACAGCTTGCGGATCGAGCCGGCGTCCTTGATGTCGACCTGATGATCGCCGCTCTTGCTGCCGACCTTGATGATTTCGTTCCGGTCCCTGAGGGCCTCGACGACGGCCTTGCCGACGGTGCCCGTGGCACCGATGACGACGATCTTCATGTTCGGTCCTTCCTGATGCAGCTGTTGACGTGACGGGCCGACGTCCAGGCGGCCGCGGCCCTGGCGGGTGAGGCGACACGACACGGCCGGACGCAGTTTGTCAATTCGTCACCCGCGCCTCGAAAATGAACGATGGACCCCATGCCAAGCGGGGGGCAGGTCTGGCGAGGCCCATCACCGCACCGTCTCCGAGGGGACTTCCGATTCTGGGCGGTGGAGCGGCGGCGAGATGGGCGAGCGCCGCTCGCCCCCACGCATCGAAAACCGAGCGATGGACCCCATGCCAAGCGGAGAAGCGGGTTTGACCCTGTCCTGATTCTCCGCGCAAGCGAGAGTGCAGGGCAGTGATGGTGCGACGGCCCTGGGGTCTTTGCGGTCTCGGGGGAATCAAAGAAATAGGACAACATTCCTGTCCTGATTCTTTGAATCGGTCAAACGACCCCATGTAAAGGAAGTTAACGGGGTGCTTGTCTCGACAGCTGCGGGCAAGACGGCGCCTTCGCGGCCGAAGATTTGCCGCCGCGTCGCCTGTCGATCTTCACAATGTTCAACAGCCTGCTGCGGGCACGCCCGAGCGACCGACAGTATATGAACAAAAAGGGAACAATACAAGTCGAAAAACCGGCATCAGGGATCGCCGCAGTCAGACGCGGCGGCATTCGCGCAGCACTTCGTCAATGGCATGCCACGCGATGGCGGCGAGCACCGGATTGCTGTCCCAATAGTAGGGGAGGGCGATCAGACCGAAAGATAGCGCCCAACCCATGCCGCGACGCCACATCGCGTCGTCGCCGGCGAGGGCCGCCCGGAACGGGCGACGAGCCTCTGCCGACAGCA
>JBKOWC010000277.1:0-15244 GCA_046724215.1 Pseudomonadota bacterium
GTCTCACTCCCTGGTGGCGCGCTTCCTTTTTCCAGAGTGAGCAAAGAGTGAGTAACATGACGACCAAACAACGCGGCCAGCAGAAGCCGCGAGGAACACCTCCGCTCTACCTCGACAGGCGAACCCGCAACACGATCGTTCGCGAGTGGCTGTCCTTCAACGTTCACCTGGATCGTTTGCTAGGCCGTGAGGTCTCAGCCGACGTCCATCCGTACTGCGATTGGAACCGCAAGCCCGTCGAGGCGCTACTACGTGAGATCGACGCCGAAGCTCCCCGCGCGGTCCCCCTCGTCCACGTAAAGCGCGCCGCGCGGCATCGGCGCCAGCGCAAGCTACACCGTTGACCGTGGGCGGCGAGTTTCCCGAGGACAGGGTTGACGATCTGTTCAGGTACAGAGAAGCGGTACAGACTGGCGCCGCAGAAGGCGACTAACTCATTGATATCATAGGGGCATGGTGGATGGTCCTGATTGTCCCACCCCATCCGCCACTTCGCCTAAGCGGACGCGCGTTCGGGACATGCCGGCAGGATCGCGCGAACCGACGACAAGCTGAACGTCCTATTTCTAACCGCTGGTCCGCGGGATACCGTTGCTCGTCACGCCGCCCGCTTAGTCTTCGGCGAGATTGCCAGCCCAAGGAACACCAACACGGCCTGATTGAGCCGCAGGATATCTTCGTCGTCCAATCTACCGACGCGTGCGCCGACCTTGGTCTTTGGGACGGTGGTAATCTTGTCCACCATCAAGCGACATGCCGCTCGCAGGCCGTTGCGCTCGTTCGGCTCGACCAGCAGGCGGAACAGCGGTGCGTCCGTCTCGTCAGTGGTGAAGGCGCAGATCGTGATCGAGTCGGTTGCGTCGAAGCTGTCGTCCTGAATGATGACGACGGGGCGTGGCTTCCCGGCGTAGTCCTTGCCGCCGGCGACGGTCCAGATGTCGCCACGCTTCATTCATCGCCCCAATCCGATACCGCGTCGATGAACGCCTGATCCTCATGGGCATGCGCGCTCGTGGCCACGGCCAACGACTGGCGATGCGCCTCAGACCGGAAGGACGGCGCGCGCACGTCCGGTACCCAAATCTGGATCGGGCGCAGACCCTGCGCGCGCAGCCGCTCGCGATGTTGCCGCACCTTCGTGCGGGAAGGCTTGGGCTTTGACGCCGGGGCCATGACGATTCTCCGAATTGGGTTACATGTAACCTACCATCGGCTGTGGGGTTTGGCCAGCTCCCTTTGCCGGAGTCCCCCTTTACCGCCCTTGACCCCCCGCAGATGGCGCTCGGCGCACCCACCCGTAGGGCAGCGCGACCGTTCTTAAAATCGCCGCCTTCGCCACGAGCTGAGTTGGTAGCGCTGACCCGCAGCCGGTTCGCCGGCGATGGGCATCTGCGCCAGCAGCCGCTCGACAACCGCAGCGACGTCCACCCAGATCGCGTGCACCCCGTATGCCCCTTTCTGCCGGGAAGCCTCAGCGTGCCGACGCGCTCGGCCGGCCGCGTCGGCCCCATACTGTCTGATCATGGTGCGTGCGCAGCGCTCGATATCCCCGCTGGTCAGCATCCTTGCCAAACATCCAGCGAGGGCTGGAGTTCCGAGCGACATGCTTGGCCTTAGCATCCCGCTGCTTTCCCAACTTCCAACGAGGCGCTCGACCTGCACAAGGACCTGATACTCACGAGCCTCTCTACCTTTTACGGCTGGAAAAGAAACTCGGCGCGGACGGCGCCTAACCGCGGCCGAGTTGGATCTCGGCCGAGTTCCGCAGAGGTTGATCCGGCTGACCGCCCGCCCGACGTTACGGCTCGCCGCCGCCCCCGCCACCCTTTGCGTTGCCCCGGCCGCCGCCGAAGCCGCCGCCGCTGCCTCTTTCGCCACTGCTGTTCGCGTTGCCGCTGCCGTTGGCAGATGCGGGGGTTGACGGCGGCTGGTCCGCCGGTGCGGGCATGGCGGTACTGGCGGTCTCCGCCGTTGCCGTCGTGGTGGCGACGGCGGCAATACCGGTCGAAGCGTCAGCTGCCGGCGGCGGCGCGGTGTCCGCGACCTTGGGTGTCACGGGAGCGGGCTTCGTCGTGGTGCGCGCCTTCTTGCGGACCGGGGCCGCTGCCGGTCCAACCTTTGCGGCCGATACGGGGGAGACTGGCGCGACGTCGGCGGTCTTCGGCGTCGGCGCGGGAATCGCCCCGCTCGGAAACGACAGGGGTGCCGGCGCCGGCGTGCTTGCCGGCCGCTGCTCCCACACGAGCAGCGGCACGCTCGCCAGACCCAGCGCGGGAAACGTCAGGAGCCCGAGCAGGAATGCTTTCCGTATCGCCAATGGCGGCGTCCCCCGGTCGACCGCAGGAGGATGGGATACCCATCGCCTCCGCCTGGCATCGAGTGTGGCACCATCGCGCCGGCCGCACAATCGCCGGCGGGGCGGCCGCCCGCATCGGGGATGACAACCTCCGCCGCCATTTGCCAGGATGGGAGCGGCCTCGCCGCAGGTTCCTCGATGCCGGCGGCGCCGCGACCAAACAAAGGAGGGGAGCATGCTGAAAGAGTTCAGGGACTTTGCCATGCGCGGCAACCTCGTCGACATGGCCGTCGGCATCATCATGGGAACGGCCTTCGGCAGCCTGATCAACTCGATGGTGAACGATATCATCATGCCGATCGTTGGCAGGATCACGGGCGGGGTCGATTTCTCAAACTACTACCTCAATCTCTCGGGCCAGAAGTTCGACACTCTGAAGGCAGCGAAGGAAGCCGGCGCTGCCGTGAGCTACGGTATCTTCATCAACCTGGTCATTAACTTCATCATCATCGCCTTCGTCATGTTCCTGTTGATCAAGGCGATGAACAAGACGCGCAAGCAGGCTCCGCCCGCCGAGCCGCCGGCCCCGCCGCGGTCGGAGGTGCTGCTCGCGGAAATCCGCGACCTCCTGAAGAAGCCGGCCTGAGGTAAGAAGTCGCGGCCGGGGCGGCCTGTCGACGGACGCCCCGGATCTGCGCTCAACGGCGCAAGAAACCGCGCTAAATCACGCTAAAGACGGGGTTAGGCTTAACTGCTGTTAACCGTCTAATAACGACTACTGCTTACCATGCCGCGCGTTGCAATCCTGTCTGCCAGGGCGCGGAGGCCTTTAATGTCGAATCGTCGGACGAGCAATTGGGCGACTCTTCTCGCAGTCGGCCTCCCCCTGATCGTGGCCGGTTGTGCCGGCGCGGGCAACGCTCCCGGTCCCGCCACGGATCCGGCGGCCCTCGCCGCCAGCAAGCATGTCGACGCCCTGACGCTCGCCGAGAAGCTGAAGTCGGAAGGCAACTATGCCAGCGCCGTGACGATGTACCAGCAGGCGCACCAGGCGAAGCCGACGGATGTGCGTCCCCTGATCGGCCTGGGCGACAGCCTGCTCGGCGTCGGCGCCAATGCCGAAGCGGCCAACGCCTACGCCAACGCTCTCGCCATGGACGCCAACAACCTGGACGCGCTGCGCGGCCTCGGCCACGCCCGCATCCTGCTGGGCCAGCCGCAGTTCGCCGTGACCCAGTATCAGACCGCGCTGAAGATCGCGCCGCATGACGCCCGCTCGCTGAACGGCCTCGGCGTCGCCCAGGACACGCTGGGCGATCATGCCGCGGCGCAGGCGAACTATCGCGCCGTGCTCGCGACCGATCCGAACAACCAGTCGGCCAAGAACAACCTGGCGCTCTCGCTCGCGCTGTCCGGCGACAATGCCGGCGCGATCAAGATCCTCGAAGACGTGAGCAAGTCAGCCACGGCGACGGCGGTCAACCGGCAGAATCTCGCCCTCATCTACGGCGCCGCCGGCCAGGTCGACCAGGCGCAGCAACTGAGCCGCACCGACCTGCCGGCGGACGCCAACCGGAACATCAATGCGATCGGCGCGGAGACCGACCCGGCCAAGCGCGAGCAGCTGCTCAAGCAGTCGCTCGGCATCGAGCTGCAGGGGCGGCAGTACACCCCACCCGCGGCGCCGGCAATGCCGCTGACCAACCTGGCGCAGGCGTCGGTCAACGACGACCCCGTCTATCTCTCGACGGACGACAGCAGCGGCAGCCTGCCGATGATCACCACCGGCAAGCCCGACAATGCCCTGACCGCGGCTACCGCTCCGGCTCCGATCGTGAAGAAGCACAGCAGCGGCGACAAGTGGTCCGATAATTGGGACGAAGAGCTGGTCGATGCGGCGGACCTGAACAACGGCCAGCCCAACCAGCCCGTCGTCGCAACGCCGAGCAAGGCCGCCGAGCAGCCCCTGCCCGCTGCGCCCGCTTCGACGACGACCGTGGTTGCCGCCACGAACACGGACACAACCGCCAAGGCTCCGGCGGCGACCGACACGACGACCACGGCATCGGCGACGACACCCGCTGCCACGCCGGCGCCGTCCACGCCGACGCCACTCATGCCGCAGACCGCCAGCACGACGACCAGCACCACGACGGCCGGTGCAACGACGACCAGCACCGCGGCCACGTCGATCCCGTCGAAGTTCATGTCCTCGTCGAGGGCGATCGGCGACGACAAGCCCGCGGCGACCGCCGACGCCGGCCCCGCATCCAGCACAGCCGCAACGCCTTCGGTGACGCCGCCGGCGCCCACGACGGCCAGCACCGCGGCGGCTCCGAGCACAGCGTCGCCGGTGACGGCGAGCAGCGAGCCGGTCACGCCCCCCGCCGCGGACGCCAAGCCGACCGAGACGGCCGCGCCGACGCAGGTCGCCGACAGCGGGACCGCATCAACCGCGAGCAGTTCTGCGCCGTCCGCCGATCCGGCGCCGAGCAAGCCCGTGACGGTCGCCGATGCCGCCGGCGCCACCGCCCATGCCGACACCGCAACGGCCTCGACGCCTGCCGTCACGACGACGAACATTGGTGCCGCCAAGATGTTCACCGTGCAGATCGCCTCCTACCGCTCCGAAGCGGAGGCGACGGTCGGCTGGCAGACCCTGACGACGGAACAGAAGGATCTCCTCTCCGGCCTGCCGCACACGGTCGAAAAGGCGGACCTCGGCGCCGGCAAGGGCGTCTACTACCGCCTGAAGGCCGGCACGTTCGCCGACGCGAAAGCGGCGAAGACCCTGTGCACCGGCCTCAAGAACCGCTCCATCGACTGCATGGTCGTCGAGGCTGCGCCGGCTGCGGCGTCGGCTCCGACGTCGACGCAGCAGTCCATGCTCGCGCCGAAATGGATCCATGTCGACCCCAGCGCTCTCACCATTCGGACGACCGCCACGGCCTGACACGACCGAATGATCGGACCGGCGGACTCGCTCTCCTTCCACTGATCCCAGCCCACGGAGCCGTGCACCGCACGGCTCCGTTTCTTTTTGGACGATCGCGAACCTACTCGCCGAGCAATTTCGGGTTGCTGAGGCGGACGCGCGCGAGCGTGGCGGCGCGCAGGTAGCGGCAGACGGCTTCGCGCCCGTCGCCGGCGTCGTACTGCCCGGCGCGGATCTGCCGCGCGAGGCGAGCTTCCAGCTCAGCCGTCTGGTCGCGCCCGCTGCACGCCGGCGGCAACGGCGCATTCAGGATTTCTGCCAGCGACTCCCGAAGCGTCTCATCCCATTCGCCGAATTCTCGCGCGGCGATCGCCATCGCGTTGGCCACCATCAGGCCGTCATAGCGGCGCGCCGGCGGGAGCAGCGGCAGCAGCAGCTCAAGGAACGTGCGCCGTGCTTCCGCGAGCAGCGCGGCGCCGTCCGGCTGATCTGCCGTCATGCCGCCCGCTCCGCGTCCGCGACGTCGACGAGATTGAGGATTTCGAGCTCGAGCTCCGGCACGATGCGTCCGGTCAGGGCCAGCTCGAGCGACGGCTCCTCGCCCGAGAGGTGCCGGGCGGCCTGCTGCAGGGCGATGACCGCCCAGCGGACATGCGCGGCGATCTCGCCGTAGCGCACCGCGGCGGCATCGATCCTGCGACCCGACGCGGACTCGTAGCCGCGATAGAAGGGCGCGCGGTCGGCGATGCCGCCCGCTTCGCGGTCGTTGGCGCCGAACCGCCAGCACTTGGCGGAGAACCAGCCGATGTCGCTCATCGGATCGCCCCAGGCGCAGAACTCCCAGTCGAGGATCGCCGTCAGGCCGTCGGCGTCGACGAGATAGTTGCCGGTGCGAAAGTCCTGGTGCACGAGCGTGACGGACTCGACGGGGCGGGCGTTCAGTTCGAGCCAGCGGAGGCCCCACTCCAGGACCGGCCGCCGCGCTGCCAGGTCATCGAGGTATCGACGGTAGAGGCGGACGCGATCGAGCCCCGGAGTCGTGGAAGGCGCCCCCAGGAATTCGAAGGATGCCCCCGGCGCCAGAGCGCCGATCGTCTGCGGGGTCATCGTGTGAATGCGCGCCAGCTCGCGGCCGAGGCGTTCGGCCAAGGCCTCGCGCGGGCCGCCGAGCGACATGTCCTTGACCAGCCGGTGACCGGCGGCAATGCCGGGCATCCGGCGCATGAGGTAGAAGCTGCGGCCGAGAACGGCGGGATCGGTGCACAGCCAGAGCGGCTCCGGCACGGTGACGCCGGCGGCATGCGCGGCCCGCAGCAGCGCGAACTCCTGCGCGCGCCCATGGCTGGCCGCGACCCGGGAGCGCGCATCGCTGCGCAGGACGAGGGCGTGACGTCCGGCCCGGCCGCCGCCTTCGATATCGATGTCGACGGCCCAGTTTTCCTGGATGGCGCCGCCCCGCAGCGGCTCCAGCGCGGCGATCGTCACCTCCCTCGCGTCGGCGGCCGCGGCGATGAAGCGGCAGAGGCGCTGCCGCGCTTCCGCATCGGTCAGCGCGGGACCATTCATCGCCAGTCCCAGAAGTCCGCGCCCTCGCTCATGAAGGCGCGGGCGAGCACCATCTTGTGGACCTCGGAGGCGCCGTCCACGAGCCGGGCCTGGCGGGCATAGCGGTACATCCATTCGAGCGGCGTATCCGCCGAATAGCCGCGGGCGCCGCACAGCTGCAGCGCGGTGTCGACCGCCTTGTGGAGGGTGTCGGCGACCTGCACCTTGGCCATCGACACCGCCGTGCGCGCGAAGTCGCCCTGGTCGAGCTTCCAGGCCGCCTTCATCACCAGCAATCGGCCGACCTCGATCGCCATGGCCGCCTCGCCCATGAGCCACTGCACGCCCTCGTGGTCCGCCAGTTTCGATCCGAAGCTTTCGCGCTCGGCGACGTAGTCCTTGGCGATCTCGAGGGCTCGCCGGGCCATGCCGAGCCAGCGCATGCAGTGAGTGAGCCGCGCGGTGCCGAGGCGGATCTGCGTCAGCTTGAGGCCGTCGCCGACCTCCATCAGCCGGTTCTCGTCGGGTATCTCCAGGCCATCGAAGTGCAGCTCGCAATGACCGCCATGTTCCTCCGGGCCCATGATGGGGATGCGGCGGACGATCTCCCAGCCTGGCTGGTCGCGGTCGAAGAGGAAGGCGGTGAGGCCCTTGCGGGAGTCATCCGAGGTGCGCGCGACCAGGATGAAATGCCGGGCGATGCCGGCGCCCGTGATGAACCATTTGTGGCCGTGCACGACCCAGCGGTCGCCGCGCCGCTCGGCGCGCGTCCGCATGGCCGCGGGATCGGAGCCGGCGCCCGGCATCGGTTCGGTCATGACGAAGGCGGAACGCACCGTGCCGTCGGCGATGGGCTGCAGCCAGCGGGCCTTCTGATCCTCGCGGGCGACCCTTTCCAGGAGGATCATGTTGCCGTCGTCCGGGGCGGCGCAGTTGAAGACGACGGGCCCGAAGATCGAATGCCCCATCTCTTCGTAGCAGGCGGCCATGCCGACGACCGGCAGTCCCTGCCCGCCGCGCGAACGCGGCATCTGCGGCGCCCACAGGCCGGCGGCCCTCGCCTTCGCTCGCAGCGGCTCCAGCACCGGCAGAGCGATGTTCTCGTGCGCGTCGAAGCTCTGCGGATCGTCCTCCAGCGGCAGGATGCGCTCGGCGACGAAGGCGCGATAGCGGCTGCGGTAGCTTTCGATATGCGGCGGCAATCGGAAGTCCATCAGGGAGTCACCAGACTGTGGCCGCCATCCACCAGGATGACGCTGCCGGTCATATAGCTCGACGCGTCGGCCGCCAAAAGCAGCAGGGCGCCATCGAGTTCGGTGGCCGCGCCGACGCGCTTGAACGGTATGGCTCGCAGCATCCTCTGCGCCGGCGGCGAGGCGAGGAAGTCGTGCGTCATCTCCGAGTCGAAATAGCCGGGGCAGATGGCGTTGACGCGGATGCGATGACCCGCCAGCTCGCGCGCCATCGCCTTGGTGAGATGGATGAGGCCGGCCTTGGCGGCGCAATAGGACGGGACCATCTCGTCGACGATCAGGCCGAGCATCGAGGCGATGTTGATGATGCTGCCGCCATGGCCGAGCCGCACCATGTGGCGGGCGACCTCCTGGGCGACCAGCCAGGCGCCCTTCAGATTCGTATCCACGACCTGGTCCCAGTCAGTCTCGCTGTGATCCAGCAGCGGCTTGACCACGACGGTGCCGGCATTGTTGACGAGGATGGCGAGCGGTCCGAGCTCGGTTTCGGCCGCCGCCACGGCAGCGCGGATGCTGGCGCCGTCGGTGACGTCGAGGGGCACCGCGAAGGCGCGGCCGTCGAACGCCTCGATCTCGCGCGCCAGCTCGGCCAGGCGCTCGACGCGCCGGGCCGCCAGCGCCACCTTGGCGCCCGCCTTGGCCAGCGTGAGCGCGAAATGACGGCCGAGGCCGCTCGACGCGCCCGTGACGAGGGCCGCCTTGCCGGTCAGATCGAAGGGGCTTGTCGGCATCGAACGCTCATCGGCGGCGTCGGCGAAAGGCGATCAAGCTGGCGGCGCCGGTGCCGGCGAAGGTCGCGAGCGCCGCCTGCCAATAGGCGTATGTCAGCACCAGCGTCGACGCCCAGGGAATCAGGATGCCGACCGTGAAGACCTGGTTGACGACGAAGCAGATGAAGCGGAACCAGGCTCGCTCGGACCGCCACACGGCGACCCAGGTGTAGGTGTAGACGACGATGCAGGTGAAGAAGAGGATCACGTTGCCACGGCTGAACGGGTTCAGCGGGTCGACGACGCTGTGATAGAAGCCGTTTACCGACTGGAAGACGGCATCCAGGTATGTGTTCACAGTGTCCAGCATGGGGTCGTCGCGCGCCGGCTAGGCATTCAGCGCCTTCGCCTGCTCGCGCAGGACGAACTTCTGGATCTTGCCGGTCGAGGTCTTCGGCAGCGGGCCGAAGACGACGGTCCTCGGAACCTTGAAGCGGGCCAGGTTGTCGCGACACCAGGCGATGATCTCGTCGGCGGTCGGGGCGCCCGCGTCGGATTTCGGCGTTACGAAGGCGCAGGGCGTCTCGCCCCAGCGCGGATCGGGCCGGGCGACGACGGCCGCTTCCAGCACCTTGGGGTGGCGGTAGAGCACTTCCTCGACCTCCAGGCTCGAGATGTTCTCGCCGCCGGAGATGATGACGTCCTTGGAGCGGTCCTTGACCTCAATATAGCCGTCGGGATGGCGCACCGCGAGGTCGCCGGAGTGGAACCAACCGCCGCGAAACGCCGCCGCGGACGCCGACGGATTCTTCAGATAGCCCTTCATCACGGTGTTGCCGCGCAGCATCACCTCGCCCATCGTCGCGCCGTCGAGCGGCAGCTCCTGCATCGTATCAGGATCGGCGACCATCACGTCCTCGGAGGTCAGGTAGCGCACGCCCTGCCGGGCCATCATTTTCGTGCGCTCGAGGAGCGGCAGCTCCTGCCATTCCGTCTGCCAGGCGCAGAGCGTATTGGGGCCGTAGGTCTCGGTGAGGCCGTAGGCATGGGTGACGCGAAAACCGCTGCGCTCCATGGCCTCGATGACGGCGCCGGGCGGCGCGGCGCCGCCGGTCATCACCTCGACGGACCGGTCGAAGGGCACCTTCACCGATTCCGGCGCGTTCACCAGCAGGTTGAGGACGATCGGCGCGCCGCACAGGTGGCTGACACCGTGGCGCTTGATCATCGGGTAGATCAGCGCCGGATCGACCCGGCGCAGGCAGACATGGGTGGCGGCCGCCGCCGTCACGGCCCAGGTGTAGGACCAGCCGTTGCAGTGGAACATCGGCAGCGTCCACAGATAGACCGCGCGACTGCTGAGCCCGAAGGCGAGCACGTCACCGAGCGCGTTCAGATAGGCGCCGCGGTGATGGTAGACGACGCCCTTCGGGTTGCCGGTCGTGCCGGAGGTGTAGTTGAGCGCGATGGCCTGCCATTCGTCGCGCGGCGGTCGCCAGCGGAAGCCGGGATCGCCGCCGGCGATGAAGTCCTCGTATTCGATCGCGCCGAGATCCGGGGTGCCGGCCGGATACTCTGCCACCGGATCGTCGATCGCGACGACGATCGGCTTGCGCTCGACCTGGGCGATGGCCTTGCGTGCCACCTCCGCGAACTCCCGGTCGACGATGAAGACCTTGGCCTCGCCGTGCGCAAGGCAGAAACCGATCGTGGCCGCGTCGAGGCGGATGTTCATGGCGTTGAGCACGGCGCCCAGCATCGGCACCCCGTAATGCGCCTCCAGCGTCGCCGGGATGTTGGGGGCTAGCACCGCTACGGTATCGCCGGGACCGACGCCGGCCTTGACCAAGGCGCCGGCGAGGCGGCGGCAACGCTCGTCGAACTCGCGGTAGCTATAGGTCCGGTCGCCGTGGATGACGGCCGCCTTCCGCGGATGGACGGCGGCGGCACGGTCGAGGAAGGTAAGCGGCGTCAGCGGCGCGTAGTTGGCGGCATTCTTGTCCAGGTGCTGGTCAAAGATATGGGCGGCCATGCCGCGCCTCTCCCCTCGCCCATCGGGTTCTTCTGCGCTATCGTCGGTGGTGATTCCATGCAGGTCAAGGCCGCCCAACGGGCGCCCGCGACCGCCCGGGAGACCGCGATGATCCTCGACGTCTTCTCCGACACGGTTTGCCCCTGGTGCTACGTCGGCAAGCGGCGCCTCCAGCGGGCCCTCAAGGCCCGGCCGATGCCGGGCCTCTCCGTGCGCTGGCGCGCCTTCCAGCTGAACCCGAGCATGCCGGCCGAGGGCATGGACCGGCGGGCCTATGTCGAGGCCAAGTTCGGCGGTCCCGAGCGGGCCCGCGCCATCTACGAGGCCGTGCGGCTGGCCGGCAGCGGCGAAGGCATCGATTTCGCATTCGACCGCATCAAGCGCACGCCGAGCACCCTGCAGTCGCACCGGCTGGTCCGCTTTGCCGCCGGCGCCGGACGCCAGGAGGAGACGCTCGAGGCGGTCTTCCGCGCCTACTTCATCGAGGGCCGCAACGTCGGCGATCGCACCGTGCTGGCGGAGATCGGGGCGCAGGTCGGGCTCGACCGCCAGGAGGTCGCCGATTTCCTCGATGATGACGCGGAGACGGACACCGTCCTCGGCGAGGACGCGCTCGCCCGCCGCGCCGGCATCAACGGCGTTCCCTGCTTCATCTTCAACGGCCGCTTCGCCCTTTCCGGGGCGCAGGAGCCAGAGGCCTTCTTCCAGCTCTTCGACCTCGCCCGCGAGGACGAGGCCCTGCAGCGGGAACCGGCGCTTTCCTGAATCACACCCCACAGGATTAAGGTAAGGCCACTCGAGTCTTACTACCCGCCCTTGCGGGGAGCGGTATCGGGCGACGTCGCCGAGAGCACGGCTCCAAGTTGGAATCGCTCCCTGTCCCACATTGTCTTCCGGCGAAAGCCGGAATCCATAAACACTGGTCTCTGGAATATGGATGCCGGCTTTCGCCGGCACGACATCGGAGGGCTGGTGTCCAGTGTTTGTGGATTCAACATAAGGTTTCCGAATTCTTCAATGTCGTCATTGCCGGGCCCGACCCGGCAATCCAGCGGACGCCCATAGAAGCTCGATATTTCGGCCATTTTCTGGATCGCCGGGTCAAGCCATAGGTCAAGCCCTGCGATGACAATTGAGGGGTCGCCGCGGCGAGAAAAGGCCCGATGCCGCTAGCGCTGGACCCTGCTTAGCCCTGGAGCAGGCCCTCGGCCAGCAGGATGATGTCGGCGCCCATCTGGTCGACGACGCTCTGGTAGAGGTCGCGGATCGACACGATGCCGACCAGACGCCCGCGGTCGACGACCGGCAGGTGGCGGAAATGGCCGTCCTGCATGCGGTCGAGCGCCTCGCGCACCGTATCGGCAGGTGTCAGGGTCTCGGGATCGGGCGTCATCACCTTGGCGAGCGCCGTCTTGTCGGCATCGCGGCCGGCCTTGACCACGCGCGTGACGACATCGCGTTCGGTGAAGATCCCGACGAGCTTGCCCTTCTCGACGACCGGCACGGCGCCGATGCGGCGTTCGGCCATCAGCTCGACGGCGGTGCGCACGGTATCGCGCGTCGAGAGCGTGACGAGACGCTGCTCGCTGATGACGTCCGGAATGATGGTGCGTCCGATCGGCTGCATGGTCAGAAGAAGAGCTTCTGCATGTCGACAGTCGATTCGTGGCCGAGCCGGCCGTAGTTGCGCTCAAGCCAGCTATCGGCCGTGCGGCGGCCGAGGTCGAACAGCCGGGTCAGGAAACTCCAGTCGGCGTTGAACTTGCTGGAGACGCCGAAGCGGGCCATCGCCTGTTCCGCCTCGATCATATGGAAATTGATGCGCCGGTAGCGGGTCTTGCCGATCAGCCGGTGCTGGTCGAGCAGCTGGGTGACGAAGGCGATCGTGCGCATCTCCCGCATCATCGTGGCGTTGAAGGAAATATCGTTGATGCGGTCCATGATGGCGCGCGCCGTCGTCGGGATCTCGTCGATGCGGATCGGGTTGATCTCGACGAGCACGATGTCGCTGGCGCGGCAACCGTAGAGCAGCGGGAACATCGCGGGATTGCCCATGTAGCCGCCGTCCCAGTAGGCGTCACCGTCGATCTCGACGGCACGGAACAGCCAGGGCAGGCAGCTCGACGCCAGCAGCACGTCGGCGCAGATCTCCTCGGGCTGGAAGACGCGGATCTTGCCGGTGCGGGCGTTGGTGGCGCTGACATAGAGCTTGATCGGGGTCTTCTGGTGCAGGCGCTCGAAGTCGATGAGTTCGCCCAGCAGATCGCGCAGCGGATGTATATCCGTCGGATTGAGCTGATAGGGCGACAGCACGCGCGTCATAAGATCGAAGGCCTGGTAGATCGGGGAATGGTCGAGGTCGTAGTTGCCGAGCAGACGGTCGAGCGGCGTCGGCTGGAAGACGCTGAAGCGGGCGCTGTCGGCGATCCGCCGCCAGAATTGGCGCAGGAGCGCGCGGGCCCCTGCCCGGCCGCCCTCGGCCATGCCGTAGACGAGGATGGCGCCGTTCATCGCTCCGGCGCTGGTGGCGCTGATGCCGTCGATCACCAGCCGCTCGTCCTCCAGCAGCCGATCGAGCACGCCCCAGGTGAAGGCGCCGTGGGCGCCGCCGCCCTGCAGGGCAAGGTTTACGGTCTTGTGGGAATCCGCCTCCGATCGGGGCGCGGCGGACGCCTGGACCTTGCGCCGCCGTCGACTCGCCGGTGCCTCAGCGACTTCCATATGCATCCCGCAGCCATGGGCGGAGACGCGGCCGAGCCCGCCTCCTCAGCAGGCACCATAGAGGGCCGGCTCTAAATCATCCTTACCGGTGCGGTTAGCGAAAGGTTAATGGCTCACGCGCCGGGCTGCCCGGCGACTTGATCCGAGATGAGGCCAAGCCACCGCTCCACCCGGGCCTTGTTCACGCCCAGATCGGACCGGCCATAGTTCGAGCGGCTGTAGATCGCCAGCGTCGAGCCGCCGCCAGCTTGGGGAAAGACCTGGACGGTGATGGTATCCGGGAAGCGGAAGATCAGGGAGCGCTGGACCAGTACGAGGCGGAGGGCATCCGGCTGGTCCTGAACCAGCGCGGTACGGGGCGCGGCCGCGAGCGCCTTGCGAACGAGCGCGAACAGCGCCGGCGGTGTGATGGCGTAGGCAGGTGCCTCCGCATCGGTGGGTACGGCGCACCGGGCGGGCGGGCAGACGAGGTAGGTGTTCGGGGTCGACGGTCGCTTCAGGGTGGCGAAATCGACGCCGGTCGTGTCGGCTGAGCAAGCCGTCATTGCCATCGTCACCACGATCAGGAAGAGAGTCCGGACAAGTCTTGCCAGCTTCATCGCCTAGGCCGCCAGCTTGGCGATCTCCTCCATCAGCTTGTGCACGCCGGAGACGCGGCTCTTCGCATTGTCCCAGGCGTGGCGATAGACGAGCTTGTGATCGGGCCGCAGGCTGATGACGTTCTGCCGCTTGCCGATGAAGGCGATGAGCTTCTCGGGCCGCGCGAAGCGGTTGTCGCGGAACGACAACACGGCGCCTTTTGGCCCCGCCTCGACCTTGTCGATGCCGGCGTCCTTGCACAGCCGCTTGATGGCGACGACCTGCAGGAGGTTCTCGACCTCGGCGGGAAGCGGCCCGAAGCGGTCGATCATCTCGGCCGCGAAGGCGTCGATCTCGGCGCCATCCACCAGGGCGGCGAGACGGCGGTAGAGGCCGAGACGCACGCCGAGATCGGCGACGTAGCTCTCGGGAATGAGCACGGGCATGCCGAGGTTGATCTGCGGCGTCCAGGATTCGGCGGCCGCGGCCGTGACGGCGCCGCGCGCCTCGTTCACCGCCTCCTCCAGCATATGCTGGTAGAGCTCGATGCCGACCTCGCGGATATGGCCGGACTGCTCCTCGCCCAGCAGATTGCCGGCGCCGCGGATGTCGAGGTCGTGGCTGGCCAGCGTGAAGCCGGCCCCCAACGTGTCCAGGGTCTGCATGACCTGCAGGCGCTTCTCGGCCACCGGGGACAGCACACGATCGGCCGGCAGCGTCAGATAGGCGTAGCCGCGCTGCTTCGAGCGGCCGATGCGGCCGCGCAGCTGATATAGCTGGGAGAGCCCGAACATATGGGCGCGATGGATGACGATCGTGTTGGCCGTCGGGATGTCCAGCCCGGACTCGACGATGCTGGTCGACAGCAGCAGGTCGTACTGGCGGTCGTAGAAGGCGGTCATCGCCTGCTCGAGCTGGCGGGCGGCCATCTGGCCGTGGGCCATGACGAACTTGATCTCCGGCACCAGCTCGCGCAGCCGGCCGGCCACGCGGTCGAGGTCCTCAATGCGCGGGCAGATGTAGAAGATCTGGCCGCCGCGATAGTGCTCGCGCAGGATCGCCTCGCGCAGGATCACGGGGTCATAGGGCAGCACGAACGTGCGCACCGCCAGGCGGTCGATCGGCGGCGTGGCGATCAGGCTCATCTCGCGCACGCCGGAAAGCGCCAGCTGC
>JBKOWC010000316.1:0-4450 GCA_046724215.1 Pseudomonadota bacterium
GCTGGAAGCACCCGGTGTCGCCGCCGACGGCGTCGCGGCACTCCGCCTCGGTTCCGCCGCCGCCCGGCTGATGGCGCGCGGCCGCCAGGCGCTCGTCGCCTTGCCGCGCCTCGGGCCCGGCCCCAACGGCGGCCCCGGCCGCGTCGCCGGCTACTACTGGATCGGCGAAAAGGACATGTTCGCGCGCGGGGAGCCTGCCGCCGATCACGCACCTGCCCCTGCCGCTCTTATCTCTGATTCCCCCGCGAAAGCGGGGGCCCAGGGCCACCGCACCGTCGCTTGCTCATGGGCCCCCGCTTTCGCGGGGGAATCACGAATGGTGGTTGCGGCTCAACATCTCCGGAATCGCGGCCGCCTGCGGAACGGCAATCCCTCAGGCGACTACCTCGCGGCCCCGCGCTGCGGCGCCTGCACCCGCGCCGGAACCAGCTGCCGCCAGCCGGCGATGGCGAACGGCCGCTGCCGCTTCCACGGCGGCAAGAGCACGGGACCGCGCACCGCCGCCGGCCTCGCCAACAGCCGCGCCGCCCGTCGCACCCATGGCGGCTATTCCGCCGAGATCATCGACCTGCGCAAGGCCGCCGCCGCCCACGCCCGTCGGGTGCGCGCGCTGGTCGCCAGGATCGGGGCGAGCGGCGCTCGCCCTCTTTCCGCCGCGCCGCAGTCCACACTGAGCGTGACCAGTCCAGGGGGCGAGCGCCGCTCGCCCCTACGCCCCGCCCACCGTTCCCGCTGGACATGGGGTTGATCCCCTGTTTTTCATGACGCCCGCGGGAGCGGCGAAGATTCGGTAGAATAAGTCGAAGAGCATGCAACGCGAGCACATGGATTACGACGTCGTGATCGTCGGCGGCGGCCCCTCGGGCCTCGCGGCGGCGATCCGGCTGAAGCAGCTCGCCGCCGAGGCCGGCCAGGAGGTCGGCGTCTGCGTCATCGAGAAGGGCTCCGAGATCGGCGCCCACATCCTCTCCGGCGCCGTGCTCGAGCCGCGCGCCCTCAACGAGCTGATCCCCGACTGGCAGGCCAAGGGTGCACCCCTCAACACGCCCGCCAAGACCGACCGCTTCCTGCTGCTCACCGAGAAGGGCGCCCGCCGCCTGCCGACGCCGCCGCAGATGCGCAACCACGGCAACTACATCATCAGCCTCGGCAATTTCTGCCGCTGGCTGGGCCAGCAGGCCGAAGCACTCGGCGTCGAGATCTATCCGGGCTTCGCCGCCGCCGAGGTGCTCTACGGCGAGGACGGCCGCGTGGTCGGCGTCGCCACCGGCAACATGGGCGTCGGCAAGGACGGCCAGCCGACCGCCAACTTCCAGCCCGGCGTCGAGCTGCGCGGCAAGTTCACGCTCTTCGCCGAGGGCTGCCGCGGCTCGCTCACCAAGACCCTCTTCGAGCGCTTCAGGTTGCGCGACGGCGCCGACCCCCAGACCTTCGGCATCGGCATCAAGGAGCTGTGGGAGGTCGATCCGGCCAAGCACGCCCAGGGCACCATCACCCACACCATCGGCTGGCCGATGGACTCGAAGACCTACGGCGGCTCCTTCCTCTACCACCTCGAGAACAACCAGGTCGCCGTCGGCTTCGTCATCGGCCTCGACTACGAGAACCCGTACTTAAGCCCGTTCGACGAGTTCCAGCGCTTCAAGACCCATCCCGCCATCCGCCCGATTTTCGAAGGCGGCAAGCGCATCGCCTACGGCGCCCGCGCCCTCAACGAAGGCGGCTTCCAGGCGATCCCCAAATTAACCTTCCCCGGCGGCGCCCTCATCGGCTGCACCGCCGGCTTCCTTAACGTGCCGAAGATCAAGGGCACGCATACCGCCATGAAGTCCGGCATGACCGCGGCCGAGGCGGTGTTCGCCGCCCTTGGGCAGGAGGGCGTGACCGAGGTCACAGACTATCCCGAGCGCCTGCGGCAATCTTGGCTGTGGGACGAGCTCTATCGCGTCCGCAATATCCGGCCGGGGTTCCGCTGGGGGATGTGGGGCGGCCTCGCTTATGCCGCAATTGACACATACATACTACGCGGCCGCGCGCCCTGGACGATGCATCATCATCCCGACAACAAGTCCTTGAAAAAGGCCAAGGATTCCAGGCGCATCGAGTACCCGAAGCCGGACGGCAAGGTAGCCTTCGACAAGCTGTCGTCGGTTTATCTTTCCAACACCAATCACGAGGAAAATCAGCCCTGCCACCTGACCCTGAAGGATCCGCGCATACCCATAACGGTGAACCTGCCGGACTATGACGCGCCGGAACAGCGCTATTGTCCGGCCGGGGTCTATGAGATCGTGCGCGACGGCGATGGCGCGGCCCGCCTGCAGATCAACGCCCAGAACTGCGTGCACTGCAAGACCTGCGACATCAAGGATCCCCTGCAGAACATCAATTGGGTCGTGCCGGAAGGCGGCGGCGGCCCCAACTACCCGAACATGTGAGCGGCGGATCAGCCCTTGTTCGTGCCACAATGACTTTCCCGCATCCTGAGCCTGTCGAAGGACGCAGGCCGCTGATGCCACCCACGCACGTTGGACTAACTCGAGATATCCTGAGGAGACCTGCATGACCCAATTCCGGCGGCTACTTCTATGCGGCGCGGCGGCGAGCGTATTGGTGATTGCCGCGCTGCCGTCGCCGGCGGCGACGGTGCAGTCCGACGCCGGCAAGCCCGGTGCCCTCGGCGCGTTCCTCGCCGGCATGCATGCGCAGGCGCTCAAGGACTACGGCCCCGCCGCCGACTATCTGGGCGACGTGCTGGCGCACGACCCCGACAACGTCGACCTCCTGCAGCAGGCCTTCGTGGCCATGGTGAGCGGCGGCCGCCTGAACGAGGCCGCCGACATCGGCCGCAAGCTCGAGGCGCAGAAGGCGAGTTCGGACACCGTCAGCCTCGTGCTCGCCGAGCAGGAGGTCAAGGCGCGCAAGGCGAAGGCGGCGCTCGACCGGCTGTCCAAGCTCTCCACCGACGGGCTCAACCGCTTCACGGTGCCGATGGTGCGCGCCTGGGCGGCGCTCGAAAACGGCAAGATCGACGATGCGCTCGTCGCTATCAAGCCGCTCGCCGACGTCAACGGCGTGCAGACGCTCTACACGCTCCATGTCGGGCTGCTGAACGACGTGGCCGGGCGCAAGGCCGAGGCCAACAAGGCCTACCAGCAGACCATCGACGATCCGCAGAAGCTCTCGTTCCGCGTCACCGAGATCGTCGGCAACTTCTATCAGCGCCAGAAGCAGCCCGACCAGGCCAAGGCGGTCTACGCCAAGTTCCACGACGCCTATCCCGACAACCCGCTGCTGCCGCTCCTGACCGGCAACGAGGGCGACGCCAAGGCGGCGCCCGTCGTCGGCAACGCGCGCGAGGGCCTCGCCGAGGCGCTCTTCAATCTCGCCTCCGTGCTCTACCAGGAGGACGCGCGCGACATGTCGCTCGTCTATACGCGCCTGGCGCTCGATCTGCGGCCCGACTTCCCGGCCGGCCAAGTTCTGCTCGGCGACCTCCTGGCCGGCGCGCAGCACTACGCCGATGCCGTCACCGCCTATCGCGGCGTCGATCAGGCCTCGCCCTTCGGCTGGCAGGCGCGGCTCGCCCTGGCCGATGCGCTCAACAAGCTCGACCGCACGCAGGAGGCCGTCACTCTGCTGCAGGGCATGGTCGACGAGCGCAAGGATTCCGCCGATGCCGCCATGATGCTGGGCGACATCCTGCGCAGCGCCGAGCGCTTCGACGAGGCGGTGAAGGCCTATGACACGGCGATCGCGCGCGTCGGCGAGCTGAAGCCGCAGCATTGGAGCCTGCTCTACTACCGCGGCATCGCCTATGAGCGCAGCAAGCAGTGGGACCATGCCGAGGCCGATTTCCTCAAGGCGCTCCAGTTTTCGCCCGATCAGCCCTACGTCCTCAACTATCTCGCCTATTCCTGGGTCGACAAGGGCGAGAACTTCGACCGCGCTCTCGAAATGCTGAACAAGGCCGTCGAGCAGAAGCCCGAGGACGGCTATATCGTCGACAGCCTCGGCTGGGTCTATTTCCGGCTCGGCAAGTTCGACCAGGCGGTCGAGCAGCTCGAGAAGGCCGTCGAGCTGGTGCCGGAGGATGCCGTCATCAACGACCATCTCGGCGACGCCTACTGGCGCGTCGGCCGCCACAACGAAGCCCGCTTCCAGTGGCAACGCGCCCTCAACCTCAAGCCCGACAAGGACCTGGTCGCGCCGATCGAGACGAAGCTCGACCGCGGGCTGCCCAACTCCTCCGGGTCGTGAGCGCAGGCGACCAGGCGGCGGCGCTCCGCGTCGCCGCCCCCGCCAAGATCAACCTCTACCTTCACGTCGTCGGCCGTCGCGCCGACGGCTACCATCTGCTCGACAGCCTGGTCGCCTTCGCTGCCGTCGGCGACGAGTTGACGTTCACGCCGGCCGCCGATCTCTCGCTCACGATCGATGGACCCTTTGC
>JBKOWC010000051.1:0-5540 GCA_046724215.1 Pseudomonadota bacterium
TGTCGCGCCCTCGTTAACTGCCTCCACCACACGTTCGCGCAAATCCGACGAATAAGGTCTTGCCATGGCTCCCCCATAGGCGAATCACCCCGCAAGACTCTGCCCTTTCCTCCCTTTTGGGAATCCCCGATTCAGATCCAACGGAAACCGCTCTAGTGTGCCGTCGGACGGCACAGGGGGCGGGCTGCGTGTCAGACGCAGAAGGCGTGCCAAACCGGTTCGAAATCGGCGGGCGGCGCGAGCATCTCGATCCACATGAATTCGTCGCTGAAGACGACGAAGCGGGTGTTACGCCCGAAGACGGTCCCGGCCTCGGGCTCGTCGATCCGGGCGAAGGCACTGCCGCAGGCGACCGGCAGCCGGCCCTCGTAGAGGCGCATCGTGGTGTCCTGCATGTCGGCGCGGTAGCCGGCATAGAAGAGCTGTCGGCGGAGCGCCGCCTGGGCTGCGGACTTCCGCACGGCCGCTCCGGCTGCGGCGTCGGCGCCGGCGGCGTGACGCTTGTCGATCACCGCCAGCATCGCCCGGGAGAGCATGACGCTATCCGTGGCGCAGCCGTCGTCGGCAATGCCCGCCTCGCGGCAAATGTCGGTGCGTTGCTGCAGCACCGCCGCAGGCAGCGAAGCCGCGGCGTCGGGCGATTGCCGGGCCGCGAAGAAGATGATCGCCACACCGCCGCCGGTGTGATCTGGATCACACTGGCGGGAGCCGCGAACAAGTATCGTTCCAAAATGGGCTGGCAAAAGGCGGATTTTTCGGCGGCAGATCGATCAATGAGTTCGCTGGCCCGCCGCGTTGCATAGGCATTCAGTCCCGGGGGCACCGCTCCCGAGGAAGCACTACGTGCATCGGATACAAACACATTGGTACGGGGAGAATCGATATGTCGAAACCAACATCTCGCCCACATGGCGTGGGCGTGCGCGGCGCCACCCTGTCGCGCAGTTCGCTGCTCTTCGAAGGGCCGTTCGGTCGCATGTTCCGGGCATTGCCGCCGGCCGAATTCGGTGATGACGACAGCACCTCGCTGAAGGCGCTTGGCGTACTGGGCGAGAAGATGAAGGCGAAAGTTGATGCGCCCAAAGACGGTCCGGACGACGAGGAGGGCGGAATTCCGTCGGCCTACACATATTTCGGCCAGTTCATCGACCACGACCTGACGTTCGATCCTGCCAGCAGTCTGCAGCGGCAGAACGATCTCGATGCCTTGGTCGACTACCGCACGCCCCGGTTCGATCTCGACAGCGTCTACGGCCGCGGCCCGGATGATCAACCTTACCTTTACGAAGACGGGCGCAGCTTTCTGCTCGGCCGGCAGCTGACGGGCGCCGCGGCCAACGCGGGAGCGAGGGACCTGCCGCGCAGCGGCGGGCAAAGCTCCGAGCGGCGTCGCGCAATCATCGGCGACCCGCGCAACGACGAGAACGTCATCGTCTCGCAGCTCCAGGGCCTGTTTCTCCGCCTACACAACAAGCTTGCCGCCGATCCCGTCCGCAAGGGCTGGTCGTTCGCGCGGCTGCAACGCGAGGTCCGCTTCCACTATCAGTGGGTGGTGCTGAACGACTTTCTGCCGACGATCGTGGACCACGGCGTCCTGGGACAGGTTCTGCCGCATCTCGACAAGAAGACCAACGTCCGTTTGGACAAGCCGAAGCTCGAGTACTACAAGGTCAAGCACGAACCCTACATGCCGCTCGAGTTCTCGGCGGCCGCCTACCGCTTCGGGCACTCGATGGTGCGACCGGGCTATCGGCTGAGCGAGACGATCGGGCCGCTGGCCATTTTCACCGACAATCCGGCATCGAACGAAGGGCTCACAGGATTCCGCGAGTTTCCGTCGAATTGGGCCATCGACTGGAACCTGTTCATGGACCTGCAGCCGCGCAACCCGGACGACAAGACGCGCACGCAGCTCGCCTACCGAATCGACACCTCGCTGGTCGACCCGCTCGGCCATCTGCCTCCCTCCGTAGCATCGCATCCGAGCAACCTGGCCGCGCGCAACCTGCAGCGGGGGTGGCGCATGCGGCTGCCGACCGGTCAGGACGTCGCGCGCGCCATGGGCATCGTGCCGTTGAAGGACAAGGATATCCGGATCGGCAAGTTCACCGGCGACGAGGGCGACATCGTCGGCTCGATCGACCAAATCGATCCCGCGTTCAAGGAGAATTGCCCGCTGTGGACATACGTGCTGGCCGAGACGATCGAGTCGACCGTCACGATCAAGACCACGACGGGCGACAAGAAGATAAAGACCCGGCGGTTGGGCCCGGTCGGGGGCCGCATTGTTGCCGAGACGATCGTCGGCCTCATGGTCAACGACAGCAATTCGTACGTGTCGCAGGATCCGTTGTGGACGCCGGGCCTGGCCGTGAACGGAACCTTCGGCCTGCGGGAACTCATCCTGGCGGCGCTGAGCTGACCGCTGATCCGTTGCCGCCACTCCCCGACCGCTGCACCGCGCGACGGTCGGGGAGAGGGCGGCGCGTCCATGAGTCGAAAAAACTGCCGTGCTTCCAGCACTTGAGGGAGGGCACGCGCTTGTCGTTCTTCTCACCATGTGCCGGATGACAGCCATCACAGACGGGACGTCGTCGGCGGGCTACGCTCCCGGCGAACCAGTCGACGAACACTGTGATGGACCTCTACGGTCAGCCGACCGGGCCCGCGGGCTACGACGTCATCGACAGCCCGATCTTCGCCTGCTGGATGCCGATTCTGGCCGTGGTCGGCGAGGAGGTCCTGCATCCCTTCGAAGGCGGCTACAAGCTGCACCTGTCCGTCGATCCCGAAGACGCCGAGCGCGTCGCGCGGCACGTGCTGCCGGTCCTGCAGCACCTGCGGATGGACCACAAGGTCGTCTTTCCCGTGGCCGCCTATATGGCCATGAACGAAGGGGAACAGCGCGGCAAGTTCATCACGGTCTATCCGGGGCCTGGGTTCGCGAGCTTCGCGTCACTCGTCGGCTCGATCGACCGGCTGCTGATTGCGGTCGCGGCCAGACCCGGCCCCCGGCCACTGCGGCGGCTGGCCGGCAACGCCATGTCCGAGACGGCCGTCGGCAAGAGCGGCCTTCTCTACGGCGTCATCGTCGAGAGCTATCGGGACTGAGGCAGCGCCCCCGCCGGGCTCACAAACTCTGGTCGAGGCTTTCGTTCCAGATACGGGCGCCGTGCTCGTGCTGGTTGACGCCGCGGAAGAAGGCGTGGCCGAGGGCGGCGAAGTCGGCGATGCCGGCGAAGCCCTGGAACTTCGGGCGATACACCGCGAAGCCGCCGGCGGCCGCGGGGCGGTAGGGGAGCACGATCTGCAGCCCCCGCGGCGGCTGCGCATATTCGCGCAGATCGGCGATGAGCGCGTCCATCCGCCGATCCGGGAGCGTGACGTAGGCGTCGTGGACGAAGACCGCGCGCTCCGCGTTCTCGGGATTGCGCTCCATCCAGGCGCGCCCCTGTTCGACCGCATCCTTGACCTGCGCCGCCGTGCAGCGCGCCAGGACGCGCTCGCCGCCCTTCACATAGCCCAGCAGCGGCACGAGCGCGCTGCCGTCGGACACGCACCAGACCGCGTGGGCCATGAGGAATCCGGCCAGTTCCTCGGCCGCGCCCAGCGGGGATTCGGCGGGCGGTGCGCCGTTGCCGCGGGCGCCGTTGCCCGTCACGGATGCCATGTCGGGAGAAATCTCGTCGCAGCAGATTCGTTAACGCGTCGCATCGTCTTCAGATGGGCGTGCGATTGACAAAGGCCAAGGCCCGCCGGAGACTTGCCGGCGTGGCGGGCGCCGGAATACCGCATAGACAGGGTCGCGCTGCCGCTCGGAAAAGGAATGACGCCAACGACCGGTGTCGTCGCCACGGGGCCACAAAACCGGGGCTGCAAAGCCCGCGGGCGAGAGGAGGAAATATTCCATGCTCATCATTTCGAGGCGACTGTTCTGCGGCGCCGCGACGGCGACCGTGCTGGCCACCCCGGCGTTCCGGCGGGCCTTCGCGGCCGACCAGCTGACCATCATGACGTCGGTGCCGAGCCTGGAGTTTCCGTTCTTCGTGCACATGATGAAGGAGCTGAAGGCCGAGGCCGCTAAGCTCGGCAACATCACCGTCGTCGAATCCGACGGGCAGAACAGCACGACCAAGCAGACCGCCGACGTCGAGGCGGCGATGGTGCAGAAAGTGAACGGCATCATCATCAGCCCGAAGGAGGTGGACGCCATGGCGCCGGTTCTGCAGCAGGCCGTCGACGCCGGCATCCCGGTCGTGACGATCGACCGCCGCGTCGACCACGTGCCGGGCATCCTCGCCCATGTCGGCGCCGACAACGTGGCCGGCGGCGAGGCGCAGGGGCGCTTCATCCAGGAGACGTTCCCGAACGGCGCCCGCATCGTCAACCTGCAGGGGCAACCCGGCGCCAGCCCGGCCATCGACCGCAACAAGGGCGTGCACAACGTGCTCGACGCCATGGCCGACAAGTACAAGTTCGTGGCCGAGCAGACGGCCGAGTTCGCCCGCGACAAGGGGCTGTCGGTGACCGAAAGCGTGCTCGCGGGCCTCGATCAGCCGCCCGACGTGATCGTCGCCGCGAACGACGACATGGCGCTCGGCGCGCTCCAGGCGGTGAGCGGCCTCAACCTCAAGGACAAGATCAAGATCCTCGGCTTCGACGCGCTGCCGGAGGCCCTCGCCAGCGTGCGCGACGGCGGGCTTTCGGCCACGGTCGAGCAGTTTCCGGGCGGCCAGAGCCGCAAGGCCATGCAGGTGCTGGTCGACAAGGTCCGCTTCGGCAAGGAGCCGCCGAAGGTCACGCTCCTGACGCCGATCATCATCACGAAGGCGAACCTCGACAAGGCCGAGCGCCTCGGCGAAGTGACGTAAGCAAGAAATCTCACCGCAGAGACGCAGAGACGCCGAGGAGGCGAGGAAACCCGACATACTCTGCGTCTCTGTGTCTCTGCGGTTGTCTTCAATCTTCTCGACAAACTCGAAATGGACGCACCGCTGCTGCGCATGGCCGGGATCAGCAAGCGATTTCCCGGCGTGCAGGCGCTGGCCGAGGTCGATTTCGAGGCGGCGGCGGGCGCGGTGCATGCGCTGCTCGGCGAAAACGGCGCCGGCAAGTCGACGCTTTTGAAGATCCTCTCGGGCGCGCAGCGGCCGGACAGCGGCCGCATCGAGTTGCAGGGGCGCGCGGTGGACCTGGCGACGCCGCATGCGGCGCAGCAGCAGGGCATCGTCACCATCTACCAGGAATTCAACCTGGTCCCGCACCTGACGATCGCCGAGAACGTGTTCATCGGGCGCGAGCCGCGGCGTGTCGGTTTCGTGCATTGGCGGACGATGGCGGAGCGCACGCGCGCGATCACCGAGCGGCTCGGCCTCGATCTCGATCCGCGCGCCCTGGTCCGCGACCTGAGCGTCGCCGAGCAGCAGATGGTGGAGATCGCCCGCGCCCTCTCGATGGAATCGCGGCTCATCGTCATGGACGAGCCGAGCTCGGCGTTGAGCTCGACCGAGGTCGAAAAGCTGTTCCGCATCATCCGCGAC
>JBKOWC010000279.1:0-4419 GCA_046724215.1 Pseudomonadota bacterium
GGCTGCGGTTGATGACGCCGCGGGCGCCCAGCTGCATCACGAAATCGCGCTTGCTCTCGTCGGAGATGACGCCGATGGCGTTGGCGCCGGCGGTCGAGATCAGCTGGATCGCCATCGAGCCGAGGCCGCCCGAGGCGCCCCATACCAGCACGTTCTGTCCCGGGCGCAGGATGTGCGGCCGGTGGCCGAACAGCATCCGGTAGGCGGTGGCGAGCGTCAGCACGTAGCAGCCGCTTTCCTCCCAGGTGAGGTGACGCGGCCGCGCCATCACCTGCTGCTGCTGCACGGCCGTGAACTGCGCGAAGGAGCCGTCCGGCGTCTCGTAGCCCCAGATGCGCTGCGAGGGGCTGAACATAGGATCGCCGCCGTTGCACTCCTCGTCGTCGCCGTCGGTCTGGTTGCAGTGGACGACGACCTCGTCGCCGACCTTCCAGCGCTTCACCTTGTCGCCGATCGCCCAGACGATCCCGGCCGCGTCGGAGCCGGCGATGTGATAGGGCGCCTTGTGCACGTCGAAGGGCGAGATCGGCCGTCCCAGTCCGGCCCAGACGCCGTTGTAGTTGACGCCCGCCGCCATCACCATGACCAGCACCTGGTAGGGATCGAGCGTCGGCGTCGGCACGACCTCGACCTGCATCGCCTTCTCCGGCTCGCCGTGGCGTTCGCGGCGGATCGCCCAGGCATACATCTTGGCCGGCACATGGCCGAGCGGCGGAATCTCGCCGACCTCGTAGAGGTCTTTCGGTTGCTGGGGCCGCAGCGGAATGACCTGCGCTGTCTCGCTCATGCTTGCTCTCCCCGCGAGGTCGTCGACTGCCTCGCTATGTTGCACGCGCGACGCCGTTGACAATCGGCGCCCTTTCTTTGATTCGGCCTTCGTCTTAGCGAGTGCAGCAAATTTTTGCAACGCACAAGGAGTGTTAATTTCGAACCAACGCCGAGAGTCGCAATAAAATTGCGTAGAGCTAGTCGAACACGCGGTAGATCGGTTCGAACCGCGGCGACAGGCGCAGATAGGCGGCGGCGACCAGCGCCGACATCAGCAGGATGATGGAAAAGGACATCAGGTTCTGCACCGCGCTGAAGAAGAGGAAATTCAAGAGGCCGAGCGGATCCTGCGCGCTGTCGAACGGGACCCAGCCGCCCTGTTGCAGTTCGTACATCGCGACCTCCACGCCCCCCAGCGGGACGAGCGCGATGCTGCTTGCCACCAGCAGGCGCCCGCCGTTGCCGTCGAGCCGGCGGCGCGCCTCGGCGACCGGCGCCGCGGCGGCCTCGAAGAGGACGATCGGCAGGCTGAGCACGACCAGCGGCGCCGCCGCCAGTACCCAGCCCCAATAGAAGGCAAAGTTGACGATCACGTAGGGCGACTGCGGGAACCAGTCGAGCGGCAGGCTCTGGGCCAGATTGTTGGTCTGCGCCACCAGCGTCGGGACCAGATGCACGATCAGCCAGTAGACGCAGAGGGCGCGCAGCACCGGGAAGTCGCTCCGCCGCAGGCGGAGCGCGTCCCGCACGGCCGGCGGTTGGCCGAGGACGACGGCGCGCTGGCAGCTGGCGAACATCGCCGTGCCCCCGAGCAGCAGGATCGTCACGGCGGTGAGGGCATAGGTCGCGACCTCAACCACGGGGCGCCAGGGTGGGTCGACGCCGGCCGTGAACCCGTCGACCAGGACCGTGACGACCGCCTGCGTGACCATGGCGAGCGCCGACAGCACGATGATCTGACCGGCATAGGCCAAGGGATGCCGGCCCACCAGCCAGTAGGCCTCGAACGTCAGCTGCGCCGCCGGCAGGCGGCGCTGGGGCGGCGGCTGCGTCTCCAGTAGATGGCTGGCCATGCGATCCCCCTTCTAGTCGAACACCCGATACACCGGCTCGAACGCCGGCGACAGGCGCGAATACGCCGCACCGATCGCCGCCGACATCAGGAGGATCACGAAATAGGTCTCGGCCGAGTAGGCCATCTCCAGGCCTGCGAAGACCGTCGAATTGAGGTAGGGGTGGCGCAGCACCCAGGGCAGCGCGAGCGTCCCTTCCAGGATCTCGCGCCCACCGACGCACACGGCACCCGGCAGCAGGCAGATGGCAAGCAGCGCCAGATAGCGCGGCCACTGCCCGCGCAGGCGCCGCCGCGCTGTCCGGAACGGATGCCGATCGCCTTCGAAGAGCGCGATCGGCAGGCCGAGCGCGAGCCAGGGGGCGACGCTGCAGACGAACGCCCAATAGATCGGCATGTCCCACTGCGCCGCATAGCGCGGATACCAGTCCAGGCCGGCCGCCGCGGCGAAGCCGTTGAGGTGCGAGAGCAGCGTCGGCAGCAGATGCGCGGCCAGCCAGTAAAGGAGGACCGCGCGCCAGACCGCGTAATCCTGCCGCCGGATGCGCAGGCCGGCCGCAATCGACGGCCGTTCGCCGAGCACGGCGGCCCGCTGCACGATGATGAAGAGCGCGGTCCCGCAGGCGATGAGGAAGAACTCGATCAGGACCAGCTCGACGAGGCGGCGCAGGCCGAGCCCCGCCACCGCCGGCAGCCACGCCGTCAGCCACGGCAGGAGGAACCCCGCGACGATGATCGCCAGTTCCAGAATGATGGTGTAGAGCACGATCAGCGCCGCATAGGTGCCGCCGTGCCGCCCGACGATGCGCGCCGCGGCGGCGACCGTCGGCCCAATGGCGAGAGGCGCTGGTGCCGATCGAACAACGGGTTCGCCTGCCGCATCCATCAGTCGAAGATGTCGTACATCTGCTGGCGTAGCCGACCAGCTACATGGTCGAGCATCACGGCGAGCGTCGCCGCACTGACGGCAATCCCCAGAAGGGACACGAAGCCGGCGACAACATGGACACCTACTGTCGTGCCGAAGGAACCGTGCCATGCGAGATAGGGCACCGCATTGATCAGCAGGAACGGCAAGTGCCCGATGATTGAGATTGCCGCAATTCGCCAGCGGTAATCGCTACTTATGCGTGCCGATCGGCGCAGCAGGCTTGTGCCGGCGTCGATCGAGGCCAGTGGAAAGGCAAGTCCGAAAAACGGTGTCAGGGTGAGCGACTGGAGAAAGCTCCACAGGATCCAGAGCAGGTACAAGCCGAGGCGACGATCTTGTCCGAAGAGCATCTCCCGCGCCGCTGACGCGGCCCGCTCGGGCAACGCCAGGAACCCGACGTGGAAGATCGCAAAAACCTCGACATAGATGGCGACGTAGAACAGCAGGCCCAGCCCGACGATCCGCAGTTGGCGCCGTCCGATGCGGAGGCCGTCCAGCCACGCAGGCGATTGGGCGAGGAGAACCGCACGGCTGGCCATGACCGACAATACGGCCGCTCCGAATAGTCCAACCGCGAGCGTGAGGTATTGCTGTGCCTGCATGAGCGCCGCCGTGCCCGCGGCCCCCACCCCCTGCCGCCGCTCCAAGAGTTGATCGAGCGGAAGCTGCACAAGGCCCAGGGCGGCTGCCCAGCCGATGCTGGCGGCCACGTAAAATGGGAGGTAGCGCACCGCCTCGCGGTAGCCGAGCAGAATCGTCGCGATAACGGGAAGTTCGCGCACGTCAGTCTTAGGAGACTGTTCCGTCATCCTTAGGTCCGAGTGTCCCTAGTCCTAAAATTCGCCCTCGCCCGTTGGCGCCCGAGGTTCTATTGCAGCGCACAATAGGCTGTGGGTAATCTAGCCGCAGCGACGTTGCTTCCGAAAGGCCGCTGGCGCCGATGCCGAACGACAGCAAAACATCGCCATCTGCCCCCCGCCGCGAACAGCCCTGGCTGATCCGCACCTATTCGGGCCATTCGTCGGCCAAGGCGTCGAACGAGCTCTATCGCACCAATCTGGCGCGCGGGCAGACCGGGCTGTCGGTCGCCTTCGATCTGCCGACGCAGACCGGATATGACGCCGACCATCCGCTCGCGCGGGGCGAGGTCGGCAAGGTCGGCGTTCCCATCGGGCATCTGCGCGACATGCAGGCGCTGTTCGAGGACATCCCGCTCGGCCGCATGAACACCTCGATGACGATCAACGCGACGGCGCCGTGGCTGCTGGCGCTCTACATCGCCGCCGCCGAGCGCCAGGGCGTTGCGCGCAACGATCTCGCGGGCACGGTGCAGAACGACATCGTCAAGGAGTACCTTTCGCGCGGCACCCACATCTTCCCGCCGGGGCCGAGCTTGCGGCTGACCGCCGACGTGATCGCCTTCGCCTACCGCGAGGTGCCGAAGTGGAACCCGATCAACGTCTGCTCCTATCACCTGCAGGAGGCGGGGGCGACGCCGGTGCAGGAGCTGGCCTTCACCCTGGCGACCGCCATCGCCGTGATCGACGCCGTGAAGGCCACCGGCCAGGTGCCGGCGACCGACCTGCCGCAGGTGATCGGCCGCATCTCCTTCTTCGTCAATGCCGGCATCCGCTTCATCGCGGAGATG